>NZ_JBQJIK010000200.1:0-681 GCF_052078665.1 Inquilinus sp. CA228
CTGCGCGTGCTGGCGGAGCTGGTCGAGATCCAGATGTCGATCGCCCGGGCGACGCAGCAGGAGGCGCTGCAGGCGCCGGCGTTGGGCGTCGACTATTGCCAGCGGATCGCCACCGTCGCGCGCTCGGTGCGGCTGACCCTGCTGCTCAAGGACAAGCTGTCGCAACAGGTCGACGAGCGTCGCAAGGCGGCGGCAAAGCGCGAGGCGGCCCAGGAGGACTTTCACGATCTGCGGGTGAGGCTGGCGATGCTGGCGGCGGCCTACGAGGTGTCGGAGGACAATGAGGAGATCAACCGCCGCGTCACCGAGGTGCGCGAGCAGCTGGAGCGGCCGGAGGTGGTCGAGCTGATCGAAGCCAGCCGGGCGCCGGTCGCGGTGGCGGCGTTGTGCCGGCGCTGGGGCTTCCCGGTGCAGGTGGAGCAGTGGCTCGAGATGGCCGACGAGGCCATGGAGCAGTTGGGCTTCATACCGCCGCAGGACGGCGAGGACGCCGAGGATCCGCCGGAGCCCCGCTCGGCCGGCAGCCGCAGGCCCAGATCCCCAGATACTGGGTGACACATCGGGATAGGGGGAAGCCTCGCGGCTCCCCCCTCCCACACCACCGGACATACGGGTCCGTATCCGGCGGTTCGGGGGATTAAGCGGTGAGCGGGTCGGCGACGGAGGCGAGGCCGAGGGCCT
>NZ_JBQJIK010000201.1:0-678 GCF_052078665.1 Inquilinus sp. CA228
ACGGCACCAGGTCGCCCTCGACCTCGCTCGGGTTGACGAAATGGGTCATGCCGAAGCGCTCGCCCCATTCCTTCTTCGAGTTGTTCAGGTCGACGCCGATGATCATGTCGGCCCCGGCCAGGCGCAGACCCTGGATCACGTTGAGGCCAATGCCGCCGAGCCCGAACACGATCGCGGTCGCGCCTTCCTCGACCTTCGCCGTGTTGATCACCGCACCGATGCCGGTGGTCACGCCGCAGCCGATGTAGCAGATCTTGTCGAACGGCGCGTCCGGGTTGACCTTGGCCAGCGCGATCTCCGGCAAGACCGTGAAGTTCGAGAAGGTCGAGCAGCCCATGTAGTGGAAGATCTTCTCCTTGCCGATCGAGAACCGGCTGGTGCCGTCCGGCATCAGCCCCTGGCCCTGGGTCGAGCGGATCGCCGTGCACAGGTTGGTCTTGCGCGACAGGCAGGACGGGCATTGCCGGCATTCCGGCGTGTACAGCGGGATCACATGGTCGCCCTTGGCCAGGCTGGTCACCCCCAGCCCGACATCGACGACGACGCCCGCCCCCTCATGCCCCAGGATCGACGGGAACAGCCCTTCCGGATCCGCCCCCGACAGCGTGAACTCGTCGGTGTGGCAGATCCCGGTCGCCTTGATCTCGACCAGCACCTCGCCGAACTTCGGACCCTCCA
>NZ_JBQJIK010000202.1:0-667 GCF_052078665.1 Inquilinus sp. CA228
GTCGCCGAGAGCCGCCCCGCCGCGACATTGGTGATGGTGCGCTCGGCGCCGACGTCGCCGACGCTGACCGTGCTGGCCGGCGTCGTCCCGGCGAAGGTGTAGGTCGTGCCGGCAATCGTCGCGCTGGTGGTGCCGACCGCCGCGGCCGTCACCGAGCCCGTGCCCAGGGCCACGTCACCCGCATTGGTCGCCGAGCTGTTGGCACCGAGCGCCGTCGCATCCGCCGCCGTCGCGCTGGCCGCGACACCGGCCGCCAGCGAATTGACGCCGGTGGCGCCGTCATTGTCGTAGTTGGCGCCCTGGGTGCCGCCGTCGTTGACGCTGTAGTAGTGCGTCAGCTGGCCGGTGACATCGGTGATCTGGCTGGCGACATCGTCCACCGCCGTGTTGGTGGCGAAGAGCTGCGAGCCGTTCACCGCGTCGGTCGAGGTGGCCGAGATCCGCCCCGCCGCGACGTTGGTGATGGTCCGCTCGGCCCCCGCCGCTCCGACGCTGACCGTGCTGGCCGGTGTGGTGCCGGCGAAATTGTAGGTCGTGCCCGCGATCGTCGCGCTGGCCGTGCCGACCGCCGCCGCCGTCACCGAGCCCGTGCCCAGCGCCACCGCGCCGGCATTGGTCGCCGAGGCTGCATCGCCGAAGGCGAGCGAGCCCGCCCCGGTGGCGCTGC
>NZ_JBQJIK010000203.1:0-629 GCF_052078665.1 Inquilinus sp. CA228
GTCCGGGAGGCTGCGACGGGTTACAGCAGCGCCGCGGCGACCGCCCACCAGCCGCGGCCGGCCAGCGCCGCCGCGGCTGCCTTCGCCGCGGCCGGGGTGTCGACCAGGCCGAAGCAGGTGGCGCCGCTGCCCGACATCCGGGCCAGGCGGCAACCCGGCTGCGCCGCCAGCGCCGCCAGCACCTCGCCGACCACCGGCGCGAGCTCGGTCGCCGGCGCGGCCAGGTCGTTGCCGCGCCCGGCCAGCAGCGCACAGAGCCGCTCCAGCGTCGGCCGCGCCTCGGCGAAGCGGGCCTCGGCCGAGAAGCCGCCGCGCCGGGCCCGGAACACGTCGGGCGTCGACAGCGGCACGCCGGGATTGACCAGCAGGATCGGCACGCCGGCGAGGTCCGGCCCCGGCTCCAGCCGCTCGCCGACGCCGCCGAGCCAGGCGGTGCGGCCGGCGAGGCAGACCGGGACGTCGGCGCCGAGCCCGGCCGCAACCTCGAGCAGGCGCGAGTCACCCGGCGCCAGGTCCCAGAGCACGGCGAGGCCGCGCAGCACCGCCGCGGCGTCGGGCCAGCCGCCCCCCAACCCCGCCCCCCCCCGCCGCCCCGGGTCGCGGGGGTCCGCGATTCCCGCCCGCCCCCC
>NZ_JBQJIK010000204.1:0-588 GCF_052078665.1 Inquilinus sp. CA228
CGCTGGAAGGCCATGGCCGGGAGGAACTGGGCGGGCTGGACCTGAGCCGGACGGTGGGCTGGTTCACCAGCATCTACCCGGTGCGCCTGACGCCGAAGGCGTCGACGGGGGCATCGCCCGCGGCGGACCTCGAAGCATCGCTGAAGGCGGTGAAGGAGCAGCTTCGGGCGGTGCCGCAGCGCGGCCTCGGCTACGGCGTGCTGCGACACATGGGATCGGAGGAGGTGCGGGCGTCTTTGTCCTCACAGCCCTGGCCTTCGGTGACGTTCAACTATCTGGGCCGGTTCGACGGGATGACGGCGGGAGCCTTCGCCCTGGCGCGGGAGAGCGCAGGCCGGGACCAGTCGGAGGGCTCGCCACTCGGCGCCGAGCTGGTGGTGAACGGCCAGGTGGCGGAAGGCGTGCTGGGCCTGTCCTGGCTGTACAGCGCCGCCCGGCACGACACGGTGACGATCGAACAGCTGGCCCAGGCCTTCGCGGCGGAGCTGGCAGCGCTGGTCGCACTGTGCGGCGCGCCGGGAGCGGGCGGCCTGACGCCGTCGGACGTGCCGCTCGCTGGTCTGAGCCAGGCGGAGTTGGATGCGCTGC
>NZ_JBQJIK010000205.1:0-588 GCF_052078665.1 Inquilinus sp. CA228
CGCTGGAAGGCCATGGCCGGGAGGAACTGGGCGGGCTGGACCTGAGCCGGACGGTGGGCTGGTTCACCAGCATCTACCCGGTGCGCCTGACGCCGAAGGCGTCGACGGGGGCATCGCCCGCGGCGGATCTCGAAGCCTCGCTGAAGGCGGTGAAGGAGCAGCTGCGGGCGGTGCCGCAGCGCGGCCTCGGCTATGGCGTGCTGCGGCACATGGGCTCGGAGGAGATTCAAGCCGCGCTGTCCTCACAGCCCTGGCCGGCGGTGACGTTCAACTATCTGGGCCGGTTCGACGGGATGACGGCGGGAGCCTTCGCCCTGGCGCGGGAGGGTGCGGGCCGGGACCAGTCGGAAGGCTCGCCACTCGGCGCCGAGCTGGTGGTGAACGGCCAGGTGGCGGAGGGCTTGCTGGGCCTGTCCTGGCTGTACAGCGCCGCCCGGCACGATGCCGGCACCATCGAGCAACTGGCCCAGGCCTTCGCGGCGGAGCTGGCAGCGCTGGTCGCACTGTGCGGCGCGCCGGGAGCGGGCGGCCTGACGCCGTCGGACGTGCCGCTCGCTGGTCTGAGCCAGGCGGAGTTGGATGCGCTGC
>NZ_JBQJIK010000206.1:0-565 GCF_052078665.1 Inquilinus sp. CA228
CGAGGGCCGCTACAAGGTCGTCGCCAACTTCGACATGGCCGGATTGGGCGACGCCCGCCAGCGTACGGCCGTCGCCCGCATGGCGCAGCCCTATGCCGGCGCCCAGGCAGGGCTGCACTTCCCGCTGGCCCGCGGCACCGAGGTCGCGCTCGGCTGGGAGGACGGCGATCCCGACCGGCCGATCATCCTCGGCACGGTGCCGCATTCGCGCACGATCAGCCCGGTCACCAGCCGCAATCCGACCGAGAACCGGATCCAGACCCTGGCCGGCACCACCCTGATCATGAACGACGGCACCCCCGCCAGCGAGGCGGTGGGGCCGGTCTATCTGTCGATGCAGGTCCCGGTGCCCGAGGCGGCGCCGCCCGACTATCTCCGGATGGGCGACGTCCCGACCGCCGATACCGCGGTCGAGCGGGCGATCCTGGCGACGCCGGCGTTCGGCACCGACGCCAAATGCGGCCGCCCCCCCGAGCTGACCTCACAGGCCTATGCCGGGATCATGTCCTTCACCCCCGACCAGCGCACCACCACCACCGGCAAGTCCGAGACCCATGTCGTCGGC
>NZ_JBQJIK010000207.1:0-547 GCF_052078665.1 Inquilinus sp. CA228
CGTCGTTCCCGGCCCTGTCCCGCTGCGGCGCGGCGGCCACCGGGCTCGGCCCGACCCGGCCGCGGGCCTGCAGCGTCCACTCCTCGCCGGCCAGGCGCTGCCGGCTCAGGATCTCGACCGCGCCGGTGGCCGGCGCCAGCCGCAGCCAGGTCTCGCGCGTCGTGCCCTCGGCGATCACCAGGGCCTGGACGATATCGAAATCCTCGACCTCGACCGCCTCGGCGCCGAACCACGTCCGGCCGGCGGCGACCGCCATCTCCAGCAGCGCGGCGCCAGGCACCACGACCTCGCCCGCCACCTTGTGGTCGGCCAGGTAGGGCAGCAGCTCGGGGTCCAGGAGGCCGTGCCATTCCGGCGTGCCCTCGCCCAGCCGGGCGCCCAGCAGCGGATGCGCCGGCTTGGCCAGCGACAGGTCGATCCGCTCCGGCGTCGCGGCCTGGCGCAGGTCGCGGCGCTGCCAGGGATAATGCGGCAGGGCCAGGCGCCGCCCGGCCGGCCGGTCGCCGAACAGTGGTCGCCGGTCGACCGCGCCGCCGCGCAGCAGCAC
>NZ_JBQJIK010000208.1:0-538 GCF_052078665.1 Inquilinus sp. CA228
TCGACCTCGACACCGGCAGCGCCCAGTTCGACCTGTCGCTGGACGTGGTCGCGGACGGTCGCGGCATCGACTGCCAGCTCGAATACGATGCCGCGCTGTTCGACCGCGCCACCGCGGCCCGCTGGAGCACGCATTTCGTCACGCTGCTGCGGCAGATGACGGCCCGGCCGGATGCCCCGGTCGAAGCTCTGTCCCTGCTGGCGGAGGCGGATCTGGCGCAGCTCGCGGCTTGGCAGACCGAGCCGTACCGGGCCGAGCCGTATCGTTCGGTGCAGGAGCGGATCGCGCATTGGGCGGCGGCCGAGCCGGGCCGGACGGCCGTGATCTTCGGCGACCGCGAGGTCAGCCGCGGCGAGCTGGACCGGCGGGCCAACCACCTGGCGCATCGCTTGGTGCGGGCCGGCGTCGGGCCGGACGTGCTGGTCGGGGTGGTGCTGGAGCGGTCGGTCGAGCTGCTGGTGGCGCTGCTGGCGGTGCTGAAGGCGGGCGGCGCCTATGTGCCGCTGGCGCCGGACGCGCCGGCGGCGCGGCTGGCGGA
>NZ_JBQJIK010000209.1:0-525 GCF_052078665.1 Inquilinus sp. CA228
GGCGGCGATCTGCTGGGCGGCGATCTGCTCGGCGGCGTGCTCGGCACGGTCGGCGGCCTGCTTGGCGGTCTGCTCGGCGGCGATCTGCTCGGTGGCGACCTGCTTGGCGGTCTGCTCGGCGGCGACCTGCTCGGCGGCCTGCTCGGCACGGTGAACGACCTGCTCGGCGGCATCCTGGGCGGCGACCTGCTGGGTGGCGACCTGCTCGGCGGTGACCTGCTCGGCGGCGTGCTCGGTCTGGTCCAGGGCCTGCTGGGTGGCGTTCTCGGCGGCGACGACCTGCTCGGCGGCCTGCTTGGTGGCCTGCTGGGCGGCGAAGACCTGCTGGGCGGCCTGATCGGCGCGGTCGAGGGCATCGTCAACGGCCTGCTCGGCGGCGACCTGCTGGGCGGCGAGCTCAGCGGCGACCTGCTGGGTGGCGTGCTCAGCACGGTCGAAGGTCTGCTCGGCGGCCTGCTCGGCTCGGTCCTGAACGTTGTCGCTGTGGGGTCGAACTCGCTGGCCAACATCGTCGGTGATGCGGTC
>NZ_JBQJIK010000021.1:0-100006 GCF_052078665.1 Inquilinus sp. CA228
GATCGGGAGCTGGCGGCGGTGTCCGGCGATGCCAGGCCGGGCATCGCCGCCGCGGCCAGGGCGCTGGAGGCGGCCAACGCCGCGGCCCCGGGCCAGCAGCACGCCGCGGTCGCTGCGGCCAAGGCCGCCGCGGCGACGATGCGTAGCGCCGACGACGCGGTCCGGGCGGAGCGCGCCGCGGGCGCCGCCCATCTCGCCGCTCTGGCCGGGGCGGATGAGGACGCTGCCGAGGTCGCGGGGCGCCTGATGGCGGGCCATCACGATGCCGTCGGCGGCGCGCTCGACGACACGAGCGTCAAAGCGGTCCAGGCCGCCATCGTCCAGGTCGTGATCGATGGCGTGCCCGCCAACGTGGTCGCCCGGGATCGGCAGCTTCTGGCCGCTGCGGCCGCGACCACGGCGCTGGACCGGGCCACGCCGAGCCCCGCTGCGGCGGCGGCCATGGGTCCGGCCGTCGCCGCCGCCGCCGTGCCGCCGGCCGCCGGAATCCGCCCCCCGGCCGTGTTCTCCATGGCCGACCCGGACGCCGGTTCGGGCACGGCGGCGCCGGTGCTGCCGGCGATCCCGAAGCATTATGAGCCGGTCGAGACGCGCTTCGATCCCGCCAAGGCGGTCGCCGTCGACGAATGGAAGCACGCCAAGATCCGGCAGGTCACCGATCTCGGCCTGGTCGGCGATGCGGGGCCCAGCACCACCACCTACATCATCGAGGTGATGGGGCCGAAGGGACGGTACTGGGCGGATTTCGACTGGTCGCCGAACGCCAACCAGCTGTATGGCGAGATCCCGATCAAGCCGACCGGCCCCGCCGCGGACGGGCTGGCGGCGCAGGCCAAGACCGTGATCGCCTATAGCGGCATCACCAGCGACTGGGGGTCGTTCGAGCAGCGGGCCAAGGACCTGAAGGCGAGGACCGACGCCGCCTTCGCCGAGGTCGCCAGGCTGCTGACCTCGCGCGACCACGACGGCGACCTGACCCAGCTGCGCTACCACGGCGAGAAGAGCGGCCATCTGGCCAACCTGCTGCCCTACGTCAAGACCAGGATGGAGGAGGAGATCCGCCTGTTCGTGCAGGGCCGGCACAGCCAGCCGGCGTTCAAGGAGAACCTGTCCAGGATGTTCGTGGACCTGGTCGAGAAGATCGAGGGCGACCGGTCGCGCAAGAAGGCGATCGTCCGGCATCAGGTCGACACGCTGATCCGCGTCGTGCTCACCATCGTGATCGGCGGCGGCATCGGCGGCGCCCGCGTCGCGGCGGGCTTCATGGGCGGATGAGGGGCGGGCGGCGGTGCCCGGATCCTACCCTTTGGGCACCGCGCGGATGAAGGCTGCGCCCAAACTGTCCTGAAGCGCGGCCTGCAACAGCCCGCGATAGAGCGACAGCACATGGTCGTAGCCCGCCGCGCCCGCCAAGGCGAGGATTTCGGATCGCTTCGCCTCGATCTTCGACACCAGGGCGGAGTACCACCTGACGTAGGAGTCGTGCGCCTCCTCCACGTCAGTGACCCGCCATCCGGCGGAGTCCAGCACATCGGGAATCCGGGACAGCAGCGGAGGGCTCGGAAGAAACGGTCTTCCCGCATCCATCAAGGCAAGCGGGTCGTAGGTGCCGCGATTGACGTGGTCGAACATCACCATCCGGGTGCGGCTCGTCGACATCCGTCTCAGGGTCCGGAGCGCCCGGACCTGGTCCGGAAAGCAGTAATAGGCGTTGAACATGCACAGGATGTCGGCCTTGACGCCGACGGTCCGGTCGCAATCGCCGACATCGCAGACATGGAATTCCACGCCGGGATAAGTCTTCCGGGCGGCGGCGATCGAGGCGGGCTCGATGTCGAAGCCGACCACCTTCCCCCAGCCCCTCGCCTGCAGGTAGTGCGCCGTCCCGCCCCGTCCGCATCCGGCGTCGACGATGATCCGGTCGGCCTGCTTCTCGAACGGCCGCATGGCGAGCTCGATGGCCTCCTCCTCGCCGGCATGGGCGTAGTCGCCGTCCCGCACCAGCGACAGCACCCGCATTCCCTCGAACGAGTTCATCGAAAACACGTCGCGTCTCCTCCGGCCAAGCGGCGCTTCCGCCCTCAGTCAGGAGACAGCCTGGCATGCACGAACACCGGCGGCCAAGCCGCGCGGTCTGCCGCCGCGGACGGCAGGTCAGTCCTCGTCCCTGCGGGCCAGCCGGGCCTCGCGGGCGTCGTTGATGTACTGGGCGGCGACCAGCCAGCCCTTCAGCGGCCGCAGCAGCGCCAGGCAGCCGCCGATCAGCAGCGGCACCGAGGTCAGGAGATGCACCCACATCGGCGGCTCATAGGTCAGCTCCAGCCAGGCGGCGAAGGCGATCACCGGGAAGCTGACGATCGAGATGACGAAGAAGGCCGGGCCGTCGGCCGGGTCGGCGAAGCCGTAATCCAGGCCGCAGACGTCGCAGCGCGGCGCCAGGGTCAGGAAGCCGCGGAACAGATGGCCCTTGCCGCAGCGCGGGCAGCGCGCCCGGATGCCGACCGCGAAGGGCTTCAGCGTCGGATATTTGGGCTCGGCCATGGTGATCCCCTGTGGCAGGCCGCAGGGTGGCTGCGGTCGATTGTATGGATTGTAGCGTAGTATTGCCATACACTTTGGTCAAGCGTATGGTCATGCGATGGACCGTCGCATCACCGACACGACACCGAAATACCTGGCCATCGCCGCCGGCTTCGCCGATCTGATCCGGTCCGGCGACATGCCGGCCGGCACCCGCCTGCCGCCGCAGCGGCAACTGGCGCTGGAGCGTGGGGTCGACCTGACCACCGTGACGCGCGCATACACCGAGCTGAAGCGTATGGGTCTGGTCGAGGGGCGTCCGGGCAGCGGCAGCTTCGTCCGCGCCGCGGTGGCCGTCGCCGGCGGATCGGCCGGCTTCGACCTCAGCATGAACGTGCCGCCGCAGCCCGCCGGGCTGGGGGACCGGATCGCGAAGGGGATCGCCGAGCTGCTGGCGACGGGCGGCGTCGCCCACCTCACCTATCAGCCGGCCGGCGGCGTGCCGCGGGATCGCGAGGCCGCCGCCCGGTGGCTGAAGCAACGTCTGGGCGAGCCGTCGCCGGACCGCGTGATCGTCGCCGCCGGGGTGCAGAGCGCCCTGTTCGCCCTGGTCGACCTGCTGCTCCGCCCCGGCGACAGCCTGGCCTGCGCGGCGCTGACCTATCCCGGCATGAAGACGATCGCCGCTCAGCGCGGCCTGCGCCTGGTCGGGCTGGCGCAGGATGCCGAAGGGCTCGATCCGGCGGCGTTCGAGGATCTGTGCCGGACCGCCCCGCCGAAGGCGCTGTACCTGGTGCCGACGATCGGCAACCCGACCACCGCCACCCTGCCGCTGGGGCGGCGCCAGGCGATCGTGGCCACGGCCCGGCGGCACGGCGTGGTGCTGGTCGAGGACGACGCCTATGGCGCGCTGGTGGAGGACTCGGCGCCGCTGGCGGTGCTGGCGCCGGAGATCACCTGGCACCTCGCCACCCTGTCGAAATGCGCCACGCCGGCGCTGCGCATCGCCTATGTCGCGGCGCCGGACCCGCATTCAGCGCTGCGGCTGGCCGCCGGGCTGCGCGCCGTCAGCCTGATGGCGTCGCCCCTGACGGCCGCGCTGGCGACGCACTGGATCCACGACGGCACGCTCGGCACGCTGACGGCGGCGATCCGGGCGGAGAACCGGGCGCGCCAGGATCTCGCGCGTGAGATCCTGAGGGATGCGGCGATCGCCGCGCATCCGGACGGCAACCATCTCTGGCTCACCTTGCCGGCCGGTCTCGATCGCACCGGCTTTGTCGCCGCCGCCCGCGAAGCCGGGCTGCTGGTGGTCGCGAGCGACGCCTTCGACGTTACCGGCGCGGCGCCGGAGGCGGTCCGCCTGTCGCTCGGCGGGGTGCCGGACCGGGTGGCGCTCCGCCGGGCCCTGACGCTGGTCGCCGGGCTGCTGAGCCGCCCCGCCGTCGCGGCGCCCGCCATCGTCTGAGCGCGCTCACCCCTCCGCCGCCACCGCCGCCCAGCGGCCCTTCACCTTCTCGAAGCTGTGCACCGGCATCGGCACGAAGCCGGTGCCGTCCCAGCGCCGCGGCTCCAGCGTCAGCCGGTCGCCGTCCAGCAGGATGCGGTTGTAGGCGTTCGGCTCGTTGCGCCGCCGGCTCGAGGTCGCGGTCGCGGCCTGGGCCACCAGGATCGGCCGCCGCACCCTTCCGTGATGGGTGGTGACCTCGCCGTAGAAGCCCCGGTGCAGGTGCCCGGTCAGGATCAGGTCGACCCCGGCGGTGGCGAAGAAGCGCAGCGCCGTCTCGGCCCGCCCGATCAGCTTGGTCTCCGGCGCGTCGGGCGGCGGCAGGAAGGGGTGGTGCGCCACCACGATTTTCAGCATGCCGCGCGGCAGGGCCCGCAGCGTCTCCCGCACCCGCTCGATCTGCTCCAGGCTGATCGAGCCGTGCGACCAGTTCCAATGCGCCACCAGCCGCCGCGCGGTGTTGACGCCGATCAGCACGATCCCGTCCTGGACCAGCAGCGGCGCGGTGTCCGGGGTGATGTAGCGGCGATAGCGCGAGAACGGCTTGGTGAAGCGCGACAGCAGGTTGTGCCGCGGGATGTCGTGGTTGCCCGGCACCACGATGTAGGGCGCCGGCAGCCGGTCCAAAAAATCCCGCGCGGCCGCGAATTCGCCGCTGCGGGCGTCCTGGGTCAGGTCGCCGGAGACGGCGATGACCGAGGGGGCGAGCGCCTTCAGCTCGGCCAGCAGGGCCTCGACCAGGGCCGGCTCGGTGCGGCCGAAATGCAGGTCGGAGATGTGGGCGACGCTCTTCATCACTCCGGCGTGTCGGGCGTGTCGGAAACGGCGCGCGGCACCAGCACGGTCAGCGCCCGGGGCAGGATGCGATAGCGCAGCGGCGTCGCCAAGAGGTGGTTCTCGCCGTCATTGGCGACCCATAGCCGCGGCCGGCGCGAGATCACGTTGATCCGGCGCGCCGCCAGCGCCGCCGCGGCCGGGTCGTGCTGCCAGGTGCCGGCGATGAGGCGGGCGATCAGGCGCCACAGGTCGAGCCGGCGGTCGATCCGCGCGGCGTAGACGCCGAGCGTGCCGCCGTCCAGCGCGGTGCGGGTGTGGATCGCGGCGAAGCCCTCGGCCAGCGGGTTGTTGGTGACGGCGAGGGTGCGGGTGACCAGCCGCACCGGCCGGCCCTCCACCTGCAGCACGGCATGCAGCCGCGGCCCGCGGTCGAAGCCGCGGAGGAAGAAGCGGACCAGGCGCAGCCATTTCAGCGGCCCGGGGTCGTGCCGCATCCGCTCGCGCTGCTGCACCATGCGTGGGGCGATGCCGGGCAGCGAGCTGTTCAGGAAGATCCGGTCGTTGACCAGGGCGACATCGATTCGCCGGGTGGCGCCGGCCAGCAGCACCGGCAGCGCCGCCTCGGGCGACAGCGGGATGCCGAGGTCGCGGGCCAGCAGGTTGGCGGTGCCGAGCGGCAGGATGCCGAGCGGCCGGCCGGCGCCGGCGCGGCTCTCCGGCAACAGGCGCTCGGCCGCGGCGATGATGGTGCCGTCGCCGCCGCCGACCAGGATCGCCTCGGCGTCGGAGGCGATGGCGGCGTCCAGCGCCCGGCACAGTTCGGCACCCTCGGCCACCGTCGCGCGCCCCTCGGCGCCGGCCTCGGCCAGGATCCGGTCCAGCGGCGCCGCGATGGCCTCGGGCGTCCGGCCCAGCAGGGCGCCGGCGGCCCCGTTCAGCACCAGCGCCACGCGCATGCCTCAGGTCACCGGGCGGTGCCGGTGGTGCCGCCCTCGCAGGTGCAGGCGGTGCTCGGGATGGAGCCGCCCGGGATCGGGCAGCTGCCGACCATGGTGACGCAGCGATAGGCCGTGCCGGCCGAGGGCAGCGGCAGCAGCGGGTTGCTCGGCGCCTTGCGGCTCAGGCTCTCCGCCTGGCGCGGCGCCGGCACCGGCTGCGCCCGGAACGGCGCCAGCCGCGGCGCGCGGGTCTGCCCGGGCGGCATGATCTCCAGAGGGGCCGGGCGCTGGCTGCGGATGATCGGCGGCGACCCGATGCCACCGGCGCAGGGGCTGCCGATCTGGCCGGGATTGACGATGCATTGCGCCATGGTGGGCGCCGTGGCGGCGGGGGCGGCCGCGACGAGAAGGCCGGCGGCGAGCGCCAGGCGGATCAGCGGGCTCATGCTGATGAGATGTGCGGGAGGGCGGCTACTTCAATGGTCGAAGGGCGCGATGTTTCGCTGCGTTTCCGTCCCGTTTCGTTCTAAGCTGGCCAGGAATCAGGAGTCGGGCGCGGTGCCGGGCCATTGGCCGGCCGATCGCGCAGCCGAGCTTCGCAACACTCGCAGATCGTATCGATGAAACGCCAGCCGACCGGCGTGGTCGGCCGGCGGCGTCAGCCCCAGCCACCCGAGAGGCAGCCATGGCTTTCACGTTGAAGATCAACGGCACCCCCCACGACGTCGATGTCGACGGCGACACCCCGCTGTTGTGGGTGTTGCGCGACGTGCTCGGCATGACCGGCACCAAATTCGGCTGCGGCGTGGCCCTGTGCGGCGCCTGCACCGTGCATGTCGACGGCCAGGCCGTCCGCTCGTGCCAGACCCCGGTCGACAGCGTCGGCGACAGCGCCGTGACCACGATCGAGGCGATCGGCGGCACGCCGCAGGGCCAGGCCCTGCAGCAGGCGTGGCTGGAGCTGGAGGTGGTGCAGTGCGGCTACTGCCAGTCCGGCCAGATCATGTCGGCCGCCGCCCTCCTGGTCGAGACGCCGAAGCCGACCGATGACGACATCGACGCCGCGATGTCCGGCAATGTCTGCCGATGCGGCACCTATCAGCGGATCCGCGCCGCGATCCACAAAGCCGCGGCCTGAGGGAGGGATCGATCATGCCTGATGGTTCGCACACCCTCGACCGCCGCGGGTTCCTCAAGGTCGGCGTCGCCATCGGCGGCGGCCTGGCCCTCACCGTCGCCCTGCCGCCGGGCCTGCGGCCCGCGCTGGCGGCGCCCGGCTTCGCGCCGAACGCCTTCATCCGCATCGACCCGCAGGGGCTGGTGACGCTGGTGATGCCGTCGGCCGAGATGGGGCAGGGCATCTACACCGCCGAGGCCATGCTGCTGGCGGAGGAGCTTGAGGTCGGGCTCGACCAGGTCCGGCTCGAACACTCGCCGCCGGACGACGCGCTCTACGGCAACGCGCTGCTCGGCAGCCAGGCGACCGGCGGCTCGACCTCGATCCGCGCCTTCTGGACGCCGCTGCGCCAGGCCGGCGTGGTCGCCCGCACGCTGTTGATCGCCGCCGCCGCCAAGCAGTGGAATGTCGACCCGGCGACCCTCAAGGCGCAGCGCGGTGCGGTCACCGACGGCCAGCGCAGCCTCCGCTATGGCGAGCTGGTCGATGTCGCCGCGACATTGCCGGTGCCCGATCCGAAGGACGTGGCGCTGAAAGACCCGAAGGACTTCACCCTGCTGGGCACCCCGGCCAAGCGCATCGACTCGCCGGACAAGGTGAACGGCAAGGCCGAGTTCGGCATCGACGTGAAGCTGCCGGGCATGAAGGTGGCGGCGATCGCGATCTCGCCGGTCACCGGCGGCAAGCCGAAGACCGTGGACGAGGCCGCGGCGATGGCGGTCAAGGGCGTGCGCCAGGTGGTGAAGACCGACGCGGCCGTGGCCGTGGTCGCCGACCATATGGGCGCCGCCAAGAAGGGGCTGGAGGCGGCTGCGGTGCAGTGGGACGACGGCCCGAACGCCACCGTCAGCAGCGCCGACATCGTCCGCGCGCTGGAGGAGGAATCGAAGAAGCCCGGCGCCGTGGCCCGCAACGAGGGCGACGCCGACAAGGCGCTGGCCGGCGCGGCGCAGCGGCTGGAGGCGGTCTACCAGGTGCCGTTCCTGGCCCATGCGACCATGGAGCCGATGAACTGCACGGTGCATGTGCGGAAGGACAGCTGCGAGATCTGGGTCGGCACCCAGGTGCCGACCATGGCCCAGGGCATCGCCGCCGAGATCACCGGCCTGCCGAAGGAGAAGGTGCAGGTCCACAACCACCTGCTGGGCGGCGGCTTCGGCCGGCGGCTCGAGGTCGACGGCGTCGCCCATGCGGTCAAGGTGGCGCAGCAGGTCGACGGGCCGGTGAAGGTGGTCTACAGCCGCGAGGAGGACACCCAGCACGACATGTACCGGCCGTATTACTACGACCGGTTCGCGGCCGGGCTGGACGCCGAGGGCAAGCCGGTGGCCTGGACCCATCGCATCGCCGGCTCCTCGATCATGGCGCGCTACTTCCCGCCGGGCTTCCAGAACGGCATCGACCCGGACGCAGTCGACGCCGCGGCCGAGCCGCCCTACGCGTTCCCGGCGATCCGCGTCGAATATGTCCGGGTCGAGCCACAGGGCGTGCCGACCTCCTGGTGGCGCGGTGTCGGGCCGACCCACAACGTGTTCGTGGTCGAGAGCTTCATCGACGAGCTGGCGGCGGCGGCCAAGCAGGACCCGGTCGAGTACCGCAAGGCGCTGCTCGGCCGCAATCCGCGGGCGCTGGCGGCGCTGACTCTGGCGGCGGAGAAGGCCGGCTGGGGCACGCCGATGCCGAAGGGCCACGGCCGCGGCGCCATGGTGCAGTTCGCCTTCGGCAGCTATGTCTCGCTGGTGGCGGAGGTCGAGGTGGCCGGCGATGGGTCGATCAAGGTCCACCGCCTCGTCTGCGCCGTGGATTGCGGCCTGGCGGTGAACCCGGACACGATCGAGGCGCAGATCCAGGGCGGCGCGATCTTCGGCCTGACCGCGGCGCTGCACGGCAACATCACCTTCGCGAACGGGCGGGTGGAGCAGGGCAATTTCGACACCTACCTGCCGATGCGGATCGACGAGGTGCCGGTGATCGAGACCCATCTGATCAAGAGCGCCGAGGCCCCCGGCGGCATCGGCGAGACCGCGACCGCCGCCGTATCCCCGGCGGTGGCGAATGCGATCTTCGCCGCCACCGGCAAGCGCCTGCGCAGCCTGCCGTTCGACACGGATCTGCTGAAGTCGTCCTCGTGACAGGCTGATTTCCGGCGGGGGCCATGGCTCCCGCCGGCACCATGCCGGACAAAGTCCGGGCTCCCGAAGGGAAGAGGAAGAAAGATGAAGCTGACGCAATGGGCCCTCGCGGCCCTGCTGACCGCCGGTGCCGTGTCGCCGGCCCTGGCCGATGGCGATGCGGCGCGGGGCCAGACCCTGTTCCCGCGCTGCAGCGCCTGCCACACGGTGACCGAGCAGAACAAGCTCGGCCCGCACCTGTCCGGCGTGTTCGGCCGCACCGCCGGGACGGTGGCCGGCTACAGCTACTCCAAGGCCATGGCCGCCTACGCCAAGCCCTGGGACGAGACCACGCTGGACACGTTCCTGGCCGCTCCGAACAAGGCGGTGCCGGGCACCAAGATGACGGCCGGCGCCGTGCCCAATCCGCAGGACCGCGCCGACATCATCGCCTATCTGAAGACGCTGGGCGCGTCGTAGTCAGGTCTCTGCATCCCCGAACCGTCATGGCGAGCCCCACAGGGGCGTGGCAATCCAGGAATCGAGCCGCTGGATCGCCACGTCGCTGCGCTCCTCGCGATGACGGCTTGGGGAGACAGCGGCTGGAAGCCTCACCCCATCCACACCGCCTCGACATTGTTGCCGTCCGGGTCGGTCAGGAAGGCTGCGTAGTAGGTCGGGCTGTAGTCGGCGCGCAGCCCCGGCGCGCCGTTGTCGCGGCCGCCCGCGGCCAGGCCCCGGGCATGGAAGCGGTCGACCGCCGCCCGGTCCGGCGCGCGGAAGGCGACATGCGTGCCCGCGCCTGCCGCGCCGGAGCGATACAGCCACAGCGCCGGCGCCCCGGCCGGGCCGAGGCCGGCATCGGCATCGCCGCGGGAGCACACCCCGTGGCCGAGCGGCGCCAGCACCGCCTCGTAGAAGCGCAGGCTGGCGTCGAGATCGCGGACCTTCAGGCCGACATGGTCGTACATCGTGGGACCTCCGTTGAAGCGGAGGTCATGCTGCGGCGATCGGGGCCAGCTTTTCTTGGAGGATCTTGCGGTCGCCCCGGGCCGCCTTGCGGAAGCGCTGGGGCGAGACGCCGGCGGCGCGGTGGAAGCTGCGCACGAAGTTCGACAGGTCGCCGAAGCCGACATCATAGGCGATGTCGGTGACCGGCCGCGCATCCTCCGCCAGCAGGCGGGCGGCGCGGCGCAGCCGGGCGCGGACCAGGTACTGGTGCGGGGTGACGCCCAGGCTGCGGGCGAAGATCCGCAGGAAGTGGAACGGGCTGAGGCCGACGGTGCGGGCTGCGCCGTCCAGGTCGACCGGCTGGTCGGCGTTCGCGTCGATCCACAGCGCCGCCTCCACTGCCCGGCGCCGGTCGCGTGCCGCCGGCACGGCCCGGGGCGCCTCCCGCCCGGTCACCAGGGCGACGAAGCGGGCGGCGAAGGCGATGCCGACCTCGTCCAGCCCCAGGTCGCTGCGGCCCGCGGCCGTGGCCTGGGCCAGCTCGCCCAGCACCATCAGCCCGGGCAGCGGCGGCATCGCCCCGGCGCGCCAGGCGGCGCGGTCGTTGCCGATCGCGTCGACCAGGGCCGGGGCCAGCTCGAAGGACAGGCACTCGTCGCCGCCATGGTGATGCTCGTGGCTGCAGGTGAACTCGTCGCCCGGATGGCCGACCAGCACCGACCCCGCCACCAGCTCGTCGGCCCGGCCCAACTGCCGGCAGCCGAAGCTGCCGCGCCGGACATAGGAGACAGAATGGCCGGCGTGCAGCTCGGTGAACGGGCGGTCCCCGGGGCCGGCGCTGCACCGGTAGTCATAGACCGCCATCGACGGGCAATGCAGGATCTGGTCCGCGGGCATGCGCCGACTCTGCGCGCCCCCGCCGCGCCGGGCAAGCCCGGTCGGGCTGCGCCTGGTCAGACGTCGAACAGCGAGGCCTGGGCGGCGGCCGCGGCGCCTTCGATCCGCAGCATCCGCAGCTTGGTGTCGACCCCGCCGGGGGCGGAGAAGCCGCCGGGCTTGCCGCCGGCCGCCAGCACCCGGTGGCAGGGCACCACGATCGGGAACGGGTTGTGCCCCATCGCCTGGCCGACGTCGCGGGCCAGCAGCGGGTCGCCCAGCCGCTTCGCGATCTCGCCATAGGTCATGGTCGACCCCGGCGGGATGGCGCGGGCGATGGCATAGACTTGGCGCTCGAACTCCGGCACGCGGCCGAGGTCAACCGGCACATCGGACAGGTCGATGCGCTCGCCGCGCAGCAGGGCGCCGATGCGCTCGATCACCCGGGCGATGTCGGGCGGGGGCGCTTGTTCCTCGGCGCCGGGGCAGCGGCGGAGCAGGCGCATCCGCGTCTTCTCCGGGCTCGACCCCGGCAGCTGCACGCCGGTGATGCCGCGCGGGCCCCAGGCAATGCCGCAGGGTCCGATGGCGGTCTCGAACAGGGTGTAAAGATGTTCGCTCATGGGCCGGATTCTACCACCCACCTCCCGGTCGGTCGGCCCGGTTCTTGCGGTCAAACTCAGTGGCCGACCGCGGCCGGGCCGGGTTCCGCCGCCGCCTCGATCTCCACCTCCTGCGGCTTGGTGCCGGCCCGCCGCGGCGCGATCGGGATCAGCCAGATGGTGACGAAGGTCAGCACGGCCATCGCGACCACGCCCAGGAAGGTCCAGTGCAGCGCCTGGTCGAAGACGCCGCGGACGGAGGGGTTGGCGGCCAGCTCGGCCAGGCCCGCCGGCTGGTTCAGCACGTCATGCACGCTCGCCGCCAGCGCGCCGCTGCCGAAATGGGCGATGCCGATGTTCAGGATGGCGCCCAGCGCGGTGGCGCCGATGGTGCTGCCCAGGTTGCGGGCGAAGATGATCGACGCGGTGGCGCTGCCGCGCATCGACCATTCGACGCTGTCCTGCACCACGGCGATGGTGGTCAGGCTGATCAGCCCCATGCCGAAGCCCATGATGAAGGCGCCGGCGCCGGCCACGACCGGGTGGGTCTGCGGCGTCAGGAACAGCAGGAAGGCGGCGCCGACCGGGAACAGCAGGCTGCCGACCCGCAGGGTGCGGCGGACACCGAAGGCTCGGTACAGCCGCTGCGACAGCATCACCGCCAGCGGCCAGCCGAACACCAGCATGCTCAGGGTGAAGCCGGCGGTGATCGGCGACCGGCCCAGCACGCCCTGGACATAGACCGGCAGGATGGTGGTCAGGCCGATCAGCGCCATGCCGGCCAGCAGGGTGGCGATGTTGCTGGTGGCGATCAGCCGGCGGCCCCACAGCTCGAGCGAGATGATCGGCTCCGGCGCCCGCCGCTCCTGCCACAGGAACAGCAGGCCCGCGACCAGGAACAGCAGCGCCAGCCCGCCCAGGGTCCAGCCATCGGTGTCGGTCTCGGTCAGGATCACCAGCAGCGAGACGATGGCGACCGAGAACAGCGCGGCGCCGGTGTAGTCGATCCGGACTTTTCGCGGCTGGATCGACTCCCGCAGGAACAGCAGGAAGCCCAGGATGGTCAGCACGCCGAAGGGCAGGTTGAGCCAGAAGATCCAGGCCCAGGACAGGTGGTCGACGATGACGCCGCCGGCCAGCGGGCCGATGACGGCGGAGGTGGCCCAGACGCTGGCCATCATGCCCTGCGCCCGGCCGCGTTCCTCCAGCTTGTACAGGTCGCCGATGACCGTCATCGTCACCGGCGTGATCGCGCCGGCGCCCAGGCCCTGCAGCAGCCGGAACAGGATCAGCGACCCCATCGACCAGGCGAAGCCGCACAGCACCGACCCGACCAGGAACAGCGCCGTGCCGCCGACCAGGACCGGCTTGCGGCCGAACACGTCCGACATCTTGCCGTAGATGACGGTGGTGGTGGATTGCGCCAGCAGGAAGGCTGAGAACACCCAGCTGTAATAGGTGAAGCCGCCCAGCTCGCCGACGATGCGGGGCACGGCGGTGGCGACGATCGTCGCCTCGATCGCGACCATGAAGGTCGCCAGCATGATCGAGGCAATGATGAACGGTCGCTTCGACCGGTCGACGGCAGTGGACATCGGCGTTCCTCCGGGCCTCGGGCAGGCCGGTGCGGCGGACGGGGTCTCGGGAGATGACGGATGACTCATCCTACATTCGACGCCGGCCCGGTGGAGGGGGTGCAAAGCAGCCATGCGTCGGCCGTTACCCCAGCGTCTCGGGGATTGCCCGCAGGCGTCGCCGGCCCAGCTTCCTGGACGGACATCAGGGGAGGGGACCATGCTCTACAAGGGAAGCTGCCATTGCGGCCGCGTCGCCTTCGAGGTCGAGGGCGAGCTGGACGGCGCCGTGGCCTGCAACTGCTCGATCTGCGCCCGCAAGGGTGCGCTGCTCTGGGCCGTGCCGCATCTCGGCCTGCGCGTGCAGGCGGCGCCCGTGGATCTCGGCACCTACCTGTTCAATCGCCACGCCATCCAGCACCGCTTCTGCCGGAACTGCGGCATCCACGTCTTCGCCGAGGACACCGCGCCGGGGACGGAGCGGTCGGCCTACATCAATATCCGCTGCCTCGAGGGCATCGACCTCGCATCGGTGCCGGTGCACCAGTTCGACGGCCGGTCGATGTAGCGGCTCAGTCCTGGTCCAACCCCGGAATGGCCGGCAGCGCGGCGGCCAGGTGGTCGACGACGGCGCGGACCCGGCGCGGCACGAAGCGGCCGGAGGGGTACACGGCATGCACCTCCAGAGGCGCATAGGCATAGCCCGGCATCACCCGCACCAGCGCGCCCTGGTCCAGCAGCGGCTGCACCAGCGGCAGCTGGGCGCCGCCGATGCCGATGCCGGCGCGGATCGCCTCGACCAGCACGAAGGCGTTGTTGGCCAGGAAGCGCGACCGCACCCGCACCTCCAGCGGCCCGTCCGGGCCGATCAGCGGCACCGCCTCGCCCGCCGCCGCCCAGCTGAAGCGGACATGCGGGTGGCGCGCCAACTCCTCCGGCGTCTCCGGGCCGCCATGGGCGGCGACGTAATCGGGCGAAGCGACCAGGATCCGCCGCAGCGTCGCCAGCCGGCGCGCCACCAGGCCGGGCGAGGCCAGGGTGCCGAGGCGGATGGCGACGTCGACGCCCTCGCCGATCAGGTCGGCATAGCGGTCATCGACGATCAGCTCGACCACCAGCTCCGGATGGCGCCGCTGGAAGCCGACCAGGATCGGCGCCAGATGCGCCTGGCCCAGGCCCGCAGGCGCATGCACGCGCAGGCTGCCGGTCAGCGTGTCGGAGGCCTCGGCCAGCCCGTCCTCGGCCTCGGCCACCGCCTCCAGGATGCGGCGGGCCTGGGCGTGATAGCGCTCGCCCGCCTCGGTCAAGGCCAGGCGGCGGGTGCTGCGGTTCAGCAGGCGCACGCCCAGCCGCCGCTCCAGCGCCGCCACCTGCTGGCTCACCGCCGGCTGGGTCAGGCCGAGCGCCCGCGCTGCCGCCGACAGGCTGCCGAGCTCCGCCACCCGCACGAAGGTGGCCATGGCGGTGAAGCGGTCCATGCGGTAATCATCTCAAAGCTTCGCTTATGGATGATAGTCGATCCAGCCGTCTACTCAATCCTATCCGAATGAATGATCTCTGGGGCCGGAGCCTGCAGGCGATCGGCATGGAGACAGAGCGATGGACCGGAAGACGGCGCTGGTGGTCGGGGCCCAGGGGGTGATCGGCCGCAACCTGGTGGAGCATCTGGCGACGCTGGAGGACTGGCAGGTGATCGGCCTGTCGCGCCGCGGCGGCGAGGCCGCGGGCCGGGTCCGGCACGTCGCGGTCGACCTGCTCGACCCCGCCGATGCGCGCGACAAGCTCGGGGCCTTGAGCGAGGTCACCCACATCTTCTACGCCGCCTTCCAGGACCGGCCGAGCTGGGCCGAGCTGGTGGCGCCGAACCTGGCCATGTTGGTCAACGCGGTGGAGGCGGCCGAGGCGCCCGGGCTGCGCCATGTCAGCCTGATGCAGGGCTACAAGGTCTATGGCGGCCATCTCGGCCCCTTCAAGACCCCGGCGCGGGAGGACGACCCCGGCCCGATGCCGCCGGAATTCATGATCGACCAGCTGGCCTGGCTGCGGGCGCGCGCCGAGACCCGGGGCTGGGGCTGGTCGGCGATCCGCCCGGCGGTGGTCGGCGGCACCGCGCTGGGCAACCCGATGAACCTGGCCGTCGCCATCGCCGTCTATGCTTCGATGGCCAAGGAGCTGGGCGTGCCGTTCCGGTTCCCGGGCAAGCCAGGCGCCTATGGCAAGCTGCTGCAGATGACCGATGCCGGCCTCTTGGCCCGGGCCACAGTCTGGGCCGCGACCGACCCGCGCGCCGCCGGCCAGGCCTTCAACATCGCCAATGGCGACCTGTTCCGCTGGACCGATCTGTGGCCGCGCCTGGCCCGGTTCTTCGATCTCGAGGTCGCGCCGCCGCTGCCGATGCCGCTCGACATCATGATGGCGGACAAGGAGCCGCTGTGGCGGTCGATGATCGCGAAGCACGGCCTGGCGCCGACCCCATACCGCGACGTGTCGTCCTGGCGCTTCGCCGACTTCATCTTCGGCCTCGACTACGACATGTTCGGCGACACCTCGAAATCGCACCGCTTCGGCTTCCATGACACGGTCGACACCGAGGCCATGTTCCTCGCCATCTTCCACGATCTGCGCCGGCGCCGGATCATTCCGTGACCGGCCCGGCACAACAAAGCCGCAATTGAGGAGTAGAACAGAAAGGCTCCCAGAACTCGGGGAGCTTTGATAGCAAGTCTGCATAATTTGATATGATATTCGCTTCTTAGTCGGCAGGGGCGTTTTCGCTCTCCGACTGCGCCGATCGACTGATCGTCAGAAGAAGACGGGCGGCGGTGAGAGCTTCATCGCCGCGAGAGCTCCTGGGCAATGCGAGGCATATTTGCGGGCCGGACGGTCCCGCCGCCGGCGGCGGGGCGGCGCCGGTCCTGCGCGCAGCCGGACGTATCCCGCACCTGCCTCCCCCATTCGCGGAGGCCGGCCCTCCGCACCCAGGAGGCCTTCATGGCAAAGAAACCCGAGAGACCCGAAACCAAGGATCAGGGCGTCACCGTCCGCGTGGCCCTGCCGGACGACGACCGCGCCCGCAAGGCGTCGCTCGCCGTCTACGCCTTTTCCCAGGGCGGCAAGCTGATGGATGTGAAGCCGCTGGACGCGAAGGGCGAGGTCGGCCTGCGCGTGCCGATCGGCGCCGAGGGTACCAACCTCCGGCTGCTGGTCGGCCCGCGGCTCGAGGACCAGGACCGTTCGGTCGTCGAGCTGATGCGCCGCGGCGCGGTCGAGCGCCATCTGCGGGTCGACCGCGGCGCCGAACGCCTGGCGATCGACATCCCGGTTCGCCTCGACAGCATCCTGTGCTGGCTGCGCGGCTTGTGCGTGGTCCGCGGCACGGTGCTGAAGCGCACCACGCTGGGCGGGCAGGGCATCGACCTGCCGGTCTGCAACGCCACGGTCGAGGTCTATGAGGTCGACCGCTTCCCGATCATCCTGCCGAAGCTGCCGAAGCTGGTGTTCGACCGGCTGCGCGACATCATCCTGCACCCGGTGCCGCTGCCCGACCCGATCCCGGACCCGCTGCCGGGCCCGTTCCCCGGGCCGTTCCCGCCCGGCCCCGGCCCGGACCCGGCGCCGTTCCAGGGCGCCGCCGTGCTGCGCCGGCTGAGCCCGGAGGTCGCGCCGCAGATGGCCCACAGCCATGCCGAGGCGGCCACCGCCCTGGCCGGGCTGGACCAGGCCAGCGCCCTGCGCTTCGCCGCGCGGGCGGCCAGCGACCTCGACTTCCAGCGCGCGCTGTTGGACCATGAGCTGCTGCTGCGGCCGATCTTCTGCATCCTGTTCCCCGGCTTCTTCACCAAGCAGTTGGTGGCCACGGCGCACACCGATGATTGCGGCCACTTCCGCACCCTGTTCTTCCAGGGCTGCCACAACCACGACACGCCGGACCTGTACTTCAAGGTCAAGCAGCGCTTCCTGTGGTGGGACATCGTCATCTACGGGCCGACGCCGGTGCCCTGCTACACGCGGTGGAACTACGCCTGCGGCAGCGAGGTCACGCTGATCACCCATCATCCGCTGGCGCGCACCTACCCGCCCTGCGAGCCGGTGGTGGCCGGCGACAACTGGGTGCTGTTCACCGCGATCGGCCAGACCTCGATGAACGCGATCTTCGGCAATTCGGACGCGCTGCAGGGCGGCACCACCCCGGCCAATCGCGGCCTGACCAAGACCGGCGCGCCGTTCGGCGGCACGCTCAGGCCGCAGCTCTTGTTCGACAACAGCCTGCGCGAGACGCTGGGGGTGAAGTACTACCGCCTGTTCTGGCGCCGCGCCGGCACGCCCGACTGGTTCCAGATGCTCGACGATACGAATGGCGATCCGACATCCGGCGTCTTCCGCCACTACACCTACGATGTGGGCGGGCAGCCGGTCAGCGCGCTGTACAAGCTGGGGCCGCTGTCGCCGCCGGAGGCGCCGGGCGCCCATCTCTACGAGATCCCGCCATCGCTGCCGCCCCAGGGCGTCTGGGGGCCGGTGATCGCGCCGGTCGACTACCAGAACGGCGTCTTCAACACCACGCTGCCGGCGCCGGGCATCGCCTACAACGCGAATGGCGCGGAGGTCGGGCCCGACCAGTCCGGCAAGTTCGAGATCCGGCTCGAGCTGTTCGACACCGCCGGCGCCCCGGTCGACATCACAGCACTCGGCATCCGCTACTTCGTGCCGGATGTCGACAACTTGGCCGGCACGATCACCACGGTCGACGCGGCGCCGCTGGGTCTGGTCGACGGCAACGCCATGGTCGTGACCGTGCATGTCGACAACAACCCGACCTATGCCGAGATCGACGCCCCGACCATCGGCATGGCCTCGGCCGACCCGTGCTGCGGCGTGCTCGGCTTCGCGCCGGGCGACATGGTCACGCTGCCGTGGCGGGCGAAGCACAAGAACGGCTTCGCCAGCTACAGCGTCGTCACCAAACGGGTCGACGAGGTGGTGTTCTCGGCCTCCGGGCCGGTCGGGCTGGCCGGCAATCACAGCACGGTGCAGAACGCGCAGGGGCTGATGGACGCCAACCTGCCGGCCGGCTGCCTGCCCGGCGGCTGCAACGTCGCCGCCTTCGCCTCGGCCGAATACGTCACGGCGATGGCGACCGACGGCTGGAGCCGGCTGCAGTATCTCGACAGCGCCGACTTCGAGGCCTTCACCCTGAGCCGGGGCGGCCCGGCCTAGGATCGGGGGCGACAGGGGCTCCCCGCTTCGGCGGGGAGCCTTGCTGACGTTTGGAGGTCCACGTGGGAAAACAGCGACCCCGAGCGCTCGTCAGATCCCGCATGGTCTTCCCTCGACACCAATATCTGCCGAGTGAATCATGCCCATAACCAAGCCGCTACCGACTTCTTCAGCAGCCTGCTAGCGGGAGCGGCCGCGGCGCTGCTGCGGCCGGCGCCGATCGGGCCGCGGGCCGTCCGCTCGAGGGGGCCGCGCCGGCTGGGTGGCGCGGTAGCGGTCGAGCATCCGGGCGAAGCTGGCCAGCAGCGCCGTCTCGATCTCCGGCCGCCCCTCCAGCCGGCTCAGCAGGAAGGCGGCGGATTCGAGCGTCGACAGCGCCTCGCGCCGCGGCTCGCGCCGCAGCTTGCCGTACAGCGACGGGCGCTGCGGCTTCAGCGCGATGCGCCGGCCTTTCAGCATCCAGGCGTTGCGCCACCACAGCGTCTTGGCCTGGCTCCAGGTGCCGTCCAGCACCACTACGCCCTCGATCTCGTCGAGCGTCGAGTCCTGCTCGGGCAGGGCGGTGCCCTTCTTGTCCAGCACCACCAGCTCGCGCCCCGGCGGGAAATCCTCCGGCCGCATCGAGCCGAGATACAGGATAGCCCAGCGCTTCGGGTCGGCCGGCCGGCCCAGCGCCGCGGCCAGGCTGGGCCAGGACAGGCCGATCTTGAACACGGCGTCGGTCAGGTGCAGGGCGGTCAGCCGGGCGGTGCCCAGCTCCTTCGCCTGCTCCTGCGGGTGCTGCAGGATCAGCAGGCCGATCCGGTTCTCGATCGGCACCACCGTGTCGCAGACGCACAGCGCCACCGGCTTCAGGCAGCGCGGGCATTCGGCGTCCGGCGCCGCGGGGTCATCCGTGTCGATGGGATCGGCCATGCCGTGTTGAACCGCAGTCCCGGGGCGCTGGCAAGCGGGGAACAGCATCGGGCCTTGCATCGGGCCGCGGGACGCCGGATCATCGGAGTGTCAACCATCGGATGCCGCCCATGACCCCCTTCCGCCGCGCCGCACGAATGCGCCGGCCCGTCCCGCAGGAGAGCTGCCGGAAGGGGTGACGCGCGCCTGAGCGTGCGTCGGTGTCGGACCCATACCCTCCCGGTCTCCCGCGGAGGGTTTTTCACGCCCGCGGTCCGGCGCTCCCACGCCACCAGGAGGCCCCGATGGCCAAGGTTCTGATCACCAGCGCGCTGCCCTACATCAACGGCGTCAAGCATCTCGGTAACCTCGCCGGGTCGCTGCTGCCGGCCGACATCCACGCCCGCTTCCGCCGCCAGACCGGCGACGAGGTGCTGTTCCTCTGCGCCACCGACGAGCACGGCACCCCGGCCGAGCTGGCCGCCGCCGAGGCCGGGCTGGACGTCGCCGCCTATTGCGACCGCCAGCATGCGGCGCAGGCGGCGATCTACCGCCGCTTCGCCCTGTCCTTCGACCATTTCGACCGCTCCTCCGACCCGCGCAACCACGCCCTGACCCAGCACTTCTTCCGCCGGCTGGAGGCGCGCGGCCTGATCGCCGAGCGGGTGCTGGACCAGGTCTGGTCCCCGGCCGATGGCCGCTTCCTGCCCGACCGCTACGTCGTCGGCACCTGCCCGCATTGCGGCCACGGCCGCGCCCGCGGCGACCAGTGCGAATCCTGCACCCGGACGCTCGACCCGACCGAGCTGATCGCGCCGCGTTCGGCCCTGTCCGGCGCCACGGATCTGGAGCGGCGGCCGACCCGCCACCTGTTCCTGCGCCAATCCGCCCTGGCCGGCGAACTGGAGCGCTGGCTCGACAGCCGTCGCGGCTGGCCGCCATTGGTGTCGTCGATCGCCCGCGGCTGGCTGGACGAGGGGCTGCGCGACCGCTGCATCACCCGCGACCTGGCCTGGGGTGTGCCGGTGCCGAAGCCGGGCTGGGACGGCAAGGTGTTCTATGTCTGGTTCGACGCGCCGATCGCCTATATCGCCGCCACCCAGGGCTGGGCCGATGCCGATCCCGTCCGGCGCGACTGGCGGGCCTGGTGGTGGGACGCGCGCGACGTCGAATACCTGCAGTTCCTGGGCAAGGACAACGTGCCGTTCCACGCCATCGGCTTCCCCTGCACGCTGCTCGGCTCCGGCGAGCCCTGGAAGACGGTCGACGTCATCAAGGGCGTCAACTGGCTGACCTATGAGGGCGGCAAGTTCTCGACCAGCGAGGGCCGCGGCGTGTTCCTCGACCGGGCGCTCGACCTTGCCCCGGCTGATGCCTGGCGCTGGTGGCTGGCCGCCAACGCGCCGGAGGGTGGCGACACGGATTTCGGCTTCGCCCGCTTCGCCGCCGAGGTGAACCATGACCTCGCCGACAGCTTCGGCAACCTGGTCCACCGGGTGCTGAGCTTCACCGCGGCACGATACGGCGGCGCCGTTCCGGAGGGCGGCGAGGCGGGGGAGCCGGAGCACCGATTGGCCGGGGCGCTGGACCGGCACCTGGCCGATCTCAGCGCCCACCACCGGGCCCTGGCGCTGCGCCGCGCGACGGCGGAGGTGCGGGCGATCTGGCGCCTGGCCAACGCCTATCTGGCGGAGCAGGCGCCGTGGACTGCGATCCGCACCGATCCCGGCCGGGCCGCGGTGGTGCTGCGCACCGGCATCGCCCTGGTCCGGGTCGCGGCGGTCGCAGCCTGGGCCATCGTCCCGGAGGCGGCCGGCCGGGTGCTGCAGGCGCTGGGGACGCCGGAGGCGGTGCCGGCCTGGCCGGAGTCCGGTGCGGCGGCGCTGCACCGGATCGCGGCCGGCCGGCGGGTCTCGGCCCCGCCGATCCTGTTCGCGAAATTCCCACCCGGCTGGGCCGAGGACCAGCATCGGGCCTTCGCCGGGGTGGCGGAGGCCGCACCGGACAGCATACCCTGACCGGAAGAATCGCTCGCCCCAGAGACCCGTCGGGGACACGAGGCGGAGGACGGGAGGGCCCGGGATGGCACCGTTCCAGCACCTGTTCCGTCGTGGCGCGCGGAGGCGCCGCCGCTCCTGCTGCTGCATGGCAGCGGCCTGGACGAGCGGGCCATGGCCGGCTTCGCCGCCGCGGTCGCGCCCGACGCGACCTGGATCGCGCCGCGCGGCCAGGTGCCGGTCGGCGATGGCTGGGCCTTCTTCCGCCGTCACCCCGACCGCACGCTCGACACCGAGGATCTCGCCCTTCGGGCCGGCTATCTCCGCGGCTTCGTCACGGCGTCGGTGATGCGGCACGGCCTGGCGCGGCCGCCGGTGCTGGCCGGCTACTCCAACGGCGCGATCATGGCGGCGGCGCTGCTGGCGCTGCGGCCGGGCCTCGCCGCCGGCGCCATCCTGATGCGGCCGAAGCCGCCCTGGCCGGAGCGGGATTTTCCCCGCCTCGACGGGCTGCCGGTGCTGATCCTGGCCGGCGAGCGCGACGACCGCCGCGACCCGGAGGACGCGCCGTTGCTGGCCCGGCAGCTGACCGAGGCCGGCGCCGCCGTCACCGCCTGCCTGCTGCCGGCCGGGCATGGCGAGACGCGGGCCGACCGGATCCTCGCGGCCGACTGGCTGGCACGGATGTCATGACCGGGCCCCTCTCCACGATGACCCGACCTCGACGGAAGGGGCGCGCGGCCCTCTTGTGGATAGCGGAGCGGCCGGGATTTCTGCTGGCCGGCGGCCTGATGGTCCTTGGGCTCACGATCGGGGCACAGCCTGAGCTCAAGGACGGCTTCTACGCACGGCCGGAGGCGCTCTGCCGCACCGGGCCGACCGCCATTGATCCCAGCCTGATCAAGTCCTGGTCCGCCCGCCCCGCCAAGATCCAGAAGGTCGAATATGACAGCCGCCATCCGGATCGCCTGATCGTCGACGCTTCGGAAACGTGCCGGATCATGAGAGGCAAGCGGACCCGTATTGACTGCCCCCGTCGCGGGGACGAGGAGGAGTGGGAGGCTCGCTATACCGCCAGGAGTGGATCGATCTACATCAATTACCGGGAGTTCAAATACTGCGGGCCGATCCCGGGATAGCGCGCAGGCCGGCGTCTACAGCCAGCCCCAGCGCTTGAACCGCCAGTACAGGAAGCCGCACAGGCCGGCGATCACGCCCAGCACGAGGAAATAGCCGTAGGGCAGGCGCAGCTCCGGCATGTTGTCGAAGTTCATGCCGTAGATGCCGGCGATCGCGGTCGGCACCGCCAGGATCGCGGCCCAGCCGGCGAATTTGCGCTGCACCTGGTTCTGCCGTGAGGCCTCCAGCAGCAGCCCGGCCTCGAAGGTGTGGGTGACGATCTCGCGCAGCGCGTCGATATGGTCGCTGACCCGCTTCACATGGTCGGCGACGTCGCGGAAATAGGGGTGCATCGCCTCGTCGATGCACCCCACCTCGGTGTGCTCGAGCTGCTTGCACACCTCGGCGGTGGGAGTGACGGTGCGGCGGATCACCAGCAGCTCGCGGCGCAGCGCGTGGATGCGCTCGATGTCGGCGGCGGTCAGCGGCGCCTTCAGCACCCGCTGCTCCAGCGCCGTCACCTCGACCTCGATCGCCTCCACCACCGGGCTGTAGTTGTCGACCACGAAGTCGAGGATCGAATACAGCACGAAATCCTCGCCGTGCTTCAGCAGCGCGGGGTTGGCCTCCGCCCGCTCCCGCACGGTGGCGTAGGAGGAGGATGGGCCATGCCGCACCGAGATGACGTAGCCGGGGCCGACGAAGACATGGGTCTCACCGAATTCGGTCTGCTCCATCTCCCGATGCGCGGTGCGCAGCACCACGAACAGGGCGTCGCCATAGGTCTCCAGCTTCGGCCGCTGATGCGCGTTCAGCGCGTCCTCGATCGCCAGCGGATGCAACCCGAACTGCTGCGCCAGGTCGCGCAGCTCGGGTTCCTTCGGCTTGCGGATGCCGATCCAGACGAAATGGCCGGGCTTCTCCGACCAGATCCGGCCCTCCGACAAGTCTATATCGGCAACCCGCCGCCCCTCGGCATAGGCGGCCGCCGCAATCACACGACCCAAAGCGTTCCTCCGATGTCCGGCGCCGGCGGCACGATAGCACGACGCCGCGGCGCCGCCAGCCGGGCCCGCGGTGCACAATGCTCCAAGGCTGAGATCAATTAAGATCCCACCTTCATCGACATTTGTAACAAGTTGATGTTACGGTGATTCGCAATTCGGCTCGACGGTCCGAAGACCGTGGCGCAAGACGGTGCGATGCCTGCCGGAACGTGCAAAGCCTCCATTGCAATTCTCCTTCTGGTTTCAGCGCTGGGGCTCGGCGGCTGCAGCTCTCTGCTGCATGAGGGCACGGCGGATCTTGCCGGTGTCGGCGGCGCGGCGGCGGCCACGGCGGTCACCGACAACGCCCTGGTGGCGACCGGCATCGGCCTGGGCGTCCGCTCCATCGCCAGCGCCGGGCTGCAATATGGCGAGCGCAAGGTGCATCAGGCCGAGCAGGACCGGATCGCCGCGGCCGCCGGCCCGCTCGCGGTCGGCCAGGTGGCGCGCTGGGACATCGCGCACGACGTGCCGATCGAGGCGGACGAGCAGGGCCAGGTCACGGTCAGCCGGCTGATCGGTGCGCCGCCTCTGGCCTGCAAGGAGATCGTGTTCTCGGTCGAGGGCGAGAAGGACCGCGCCTTCTACGTCGCAATCATCTGCCAGAACGACGAGAGCTGGAAATGGGCCTCGGCCGAGCCGGCCACGGAGCGGTGGGGATCGCTGCAGTGACGGGGCGGCGGCGCCGTCTCTGCTGGCCCCTGCGCCTGCTGCCCGGGCTGATGCTGCCGCTGGCCGGCTGCAGCATGGTGGCGGATGTCAGCGGCATCGCCACCGGCAGCACGGTCGGCGCCATCACCGCCAACCCGGTGGTCGGCTACAGCGTCGGCATGGGGACCCGCGCCGCGGTCGCCGCCGGGGTGAAGTCGGTGATGCGCGATTTGCACAAGGACGAGCAGGACGTGATCGCCGGTGTCGCCGGCGGAATGCGGGAGGGCGAGACCCGGTTGTGGCGGGTCGAGCACGACCTGCCCTTCGGCTATGCCGACGAGAATGGCGCGGTCCAGGTCACCCGCCTGATCGACACGCCGCTGGCCAGCTGCAAGGAGATCCTGGTCACGGTCGAGGAGGGCGAGGGCGCCAAGGCGACGCGGGGGATCACTGTCGGCAGCATCTGCCGCCAGGGCCAGACCTGGAAATGGGCCTCGGCCGAGCCGGCCGTGGAACGCTGGGGCTACTTGCAGTAACGGCCTGGGCGAGGCCGCCTCACTCCCGCGGCATCGCGGCGATCATCTCGATCTCGACCCGGGCGCCGAGCGGCAGGGCGGCGACGCCGATGGTCGAGCGGGCCGGGTAGGGGGCGCGGAATTGGCGCTCATAGACCGCGTTCATGGCGGCGAAGTCGGCCATGTCGGTCAGGAACACATTGACCTTCACCACCGCGTCGAAGGTCAGGTCCGCCGCGGCCAGCACATGGCCCAGATTGGCCAGGCACTGCTCGGTCTGGGCGGCGGCGTCGCCGTCGACCAGGCGGCCGGTGGCGGGGTCGATCGGGGTCTGGCCGGAGAGGAAGAGCAGGTCGCTGCGTCCCACCACGCCGTGCGAATAGGGGCCGATGGCCTGCGCCTGCGCACTCGTCACAGCCTTGCGTGCCATCGCACCCCCATCTCGCCCCCTCAGGCGTGTGCCGCGCCAGGCGGCGCGAGGCGATGATGCCGCGACCGGTGCGCGGTTGGAAGCCGGTTTTGCGATGGCGGCAAGATTTCACGGCGACGGCCGGACGGAAACCTTGCCGGCCGCCCCGCCGCCGGACGCTCCAGGGCAGGCCGCAATCCCGCTTGCCCGCCGGCGGTCCCGTCCATAAGACTTTCTCCCGGTGCTCTCCCCGGGCGGCAGCTGCCGCAGGGGTGGACATCGATGCGGATGTTCGGGGGCAACAATCGACGGGGCGCCGACAGCCGGGGACGAACCCCGCGCGGCGATCCCGGCCGGAGCGGGGAGAGTCACATCATGTACGGATTGCCGGCCGTTGCGGCCGTGATGTCGCGTGCCTGGCGCCGCGCGCTGATCGCCCTGGCCGGACTGCTGCTGGCCGCCTGCCAGACCAGCAGCCCGCAGATGGCCGCGATCGGCGGCACCCAGCAACTGCCGGGCCTGGTCCGGGCGCCGCTGTCGCTCGAGGTCACCATGCCGGACGGGGACCATGAGACGCTCGACGCCTTCGTTACGCGGCCGAGCGGCCCCGGCCGCTATCCGGTCGCGCTGATCACGCACGGCACGTCGGAGGATGTCTACAACCGGGCGCTGACGCCGAACCGGTATTCGTCCACGGCCATCGCCTTCGCCCGCCGCGGCTATGCCGCTGTCATGGTGCTGCGGCGCGGCTACGGCCGGTCGACCGGGCGCGACATGGTCACCGGCGTCAGCTGCGACAATCCCGGCCATCAGCGCGCCGGAGAGGTCGCCCGCACCGATCTGCTGGCGGCGCTGGAGGCGGTCCGCCAACAGCCCTGGGCGTCGCCCGACAAGGCGGTGATGCTGGGCTCCTCGACCGGCGGCTGGGCGGTGCTCGCGGCCGCGGCGGTGAACCCGCCGGGCGTGCAAGCCGTGCTCGACTTCTCCGGCGGGCGCGGCGCCTCCTGGGTGAATGTCTGCGGCAAGGATGCTCTGCTGGAGGCTGCGGCCGGCTTCGGCCAGACCGCACGGACGCAGGTGCTGTGGATCTATGCCGAGAACGACAAGGAGTTCTCGCCGGTTCTGGCGCGGGAGATGTTCGCCCGCTACCAGGCCGCCGGCGGCACCGGCGAGCTGCTCGTGACCCCCGCCTCCGGCGAGAACGGCCATTTCATCATGTCGCAGGCGCCGCCGACCCTGTGGTGGCCGCGGGTCAGCGAGTTCCTGGCCGCCCGCGGGCTGCCGTCGACCGAGCTGGTCAAGGCGCAGACGGCGGGGCTGCCGCCGCCGGCCGGCCTGTCGGAGGACGGCAAGAAGAGCTTCGCCCGTTACCTCGCCAGCACCAGCTACGAGAAGGCCTTCGCCACCGACGGCCGCGCGCACTGGTCCTGGAACTCGGGCTACCGCACCCAGCAGGACGCGGCGCAGGCCGTGGTGTCCTACTGCCGCCAGCGTTCGACCAGCTGCGTGCTGTACGCCGTCGGTGACAAGCTGATCCCCGCGGCGCCCTGAGGCGGAACGGCGGCGCCCATCCCGCGGGACGGGCGCCGCCGGCTGTTACTCCGCGGCCTGGGCCAACGGGGCCTCGGGCGTCCAGCGCAGCACCGGCTTGCGGGCCGCGCCGGTCTCGTCCAGGCGCCGGCGCGGCGCGTGGTAGGGCGCACCCTTGAACCACTCCGACTGGCCGGACTTCGCCTTCTCCACCAGCGACCGCATCATGCCGACGAACTGGTCCAGCGTCGCCTTGCTCTCGGTCTCGGTCGGCTCGATCAGCATGGCGCCATGCACCACCAGCGGGAAGTACATGGTCATCGGGTGGAAGCCCTCGTCGATCATCGCCTTGGCGATGTCAAGCGTGGTCACGCCGGTGTCCTTCAGCGCCCGGTCGTCGAACAGCGCCTCGTGCATGCAATAACCGTTCTCGAAGGCCGGGGTCAGCACGTCCTTCAACCGGGCCTGCACGTAGTTGGCGTTCAGCACCGCGTCGCTGGCCACCTGCCACAGCCCGTCGGCGCCATGGCTCATCATGTAGGCCAAAGCGCGGACGAACATGCCCATCTGGCCGTGGAACGCCTTCAGCCGGCCGAAGCTGTGCTCCGGCGCGCCGTCGCGGCCCTTGTGCTCGGCGACGCGGAAGCCGTCGGCGTCATGCACCACGGCCGAGATCGGGGCGTAGGGCGCCAGCGCCGCCGACAGCACCACTGGGCCGGAGCCCGGGCCGCCGCCGCCATGCGGGGTGGAGAAGGTCTTGTGCAGGTTGATGTGCATGGCGTCGACGCCCAGGTCGCCCGGGCGCACCCGGCCGACGATGGCGTTGAAGTTGGCGCCGTCGCAGTAGAAGAAGGCGCCGGCCTCATGCACCACCCGCGCGATCTCGACGATGTCGCGCTCGAACAGGCCGCAGGTGTTCGGGTTGGTCAGCATGATCGCCGCCACATCCGGCCCCAGCTTGGCCTTCAGCGCGGCGAGGTCGACATGGCCGTCCGCCGTCGCCGGGATGGCGTCGACCGTGTAGCCGATCGCCGCCGCCGTCGCCGGGTTGGTGCCATGCGCCGATTCCGGCACCAGCACCCGCCGGCGATGGCCCTCGCCGCGGGCCTCCTGGGCGGCGTGGATCGCCATCATGCCGCACAGCTCGCCATGCGCGCCGGCGGCCGGGGACAGGGCCACGGCCGGCATGTTGGTCAGCGTCTTCAGCCAATGCGCCAGCGTGTCGATCAGCTCCAGCGCGCCCTGCACGGTCGCGACCGGCTGCAGCGGATGGATGTCCGCGAAGCCGGCCAGCCGGGCCATCCGCTCGTTCAGCCGCGGATTGTGCTTCATGGTGCAGGAGCCGAGCGGGTAGAGGGCGGTGTCGATCGCCATGTTCATCCGCGACAGGCGGGTGTAGTGGCGCATCACCGTCGGCTCGGCCAGGCCGGGCAGGCCGACCCGGGCGCGCGGCTTGACGCCACCCAGGCGCAGCTCGGCGGTCGCCGGCTCCGGCAGGTCGACGCCGCAATGGCCGGGGCTGTCCTGCTCGAAGATCAGCTTCTCTTCGATATCCAGGCCGCGATTGCCGGTGAAGGTGTCGACTTCAGTCATCACAGCACCTCCGACAGGCCGGCGCACAGCGCGTCGATATCGGCCTCGGTGTTGGTCTCGGTCGCCGCCACCAGCAGCAGGTCGGCCAGGGCCGGGCGGTTGGCGTAGATCCGGCTGACCGGCACGCCGCCCAGGATGCGCCGCTTGGCCAGCGCGTCGATCACCGGCTCCGCCGGCTTCGGCAGGCGGATGGTGATCTCGTTGAAGAAGCTGTCGTTCAGCACCGCCACGCCGGGCACCTTGGCCAGCTTGGCCGCCAGGGTCACGGCCTTGGCGTGGTTGATCCGCGCCAGCTTGGTGAACCCGGCTTCGCCCAGCAGCGACAGGTGGATGGTGAAGGCCAGGGCGCACAGGCCGCTGTTGGTGCAGATGTTGCTAGTCGCCTTCTCGCGGCGGATGTGCTGCTCGCGGGTCGACAGGGTCAGCACGTAGCCGCGCTTGCCCTCGGCGTCGACGGTCTGGCCGCACAGCCGGCCCGGCATCTGGCGCAGGAACTTCTCGCGGGTGGCGAACAGGCCGACATAGGGGCCGCCGAAGTTCAGCGCGTTGCCGATCGACTGGCCCTCGCAGACCACGATGTCGGCGCCCATCTCGCCCGGCGGGGTCAGCAGGCCCAGCGACACCACCTCGGTGACCACCACGACCAGCAGCGCGCCCTTGGCGTGGCAGGCCTCGGCCAGGGCCGACAGGTCGTGCACATGGCCGAACACCGACGGGTTCTGGACCACGACGCAGGAGGTCGTGTCGTCGATCCGGCTGGCCAGGTCCTCGACCCCGTCGGGGCAGGGCGCCGCCTCGTCCAGGGTGAAGCCGGTGAAGTCGGCATGGGTGCGGCAGACGTCGCGGTACTGCGGGTGCAGCCCGCCGGAGATCACCGCGCGCGACCGACGGGTCACCCGGTTCGCCATCATGATGGCCTCGGCGCAGCCGGTGGAGCCGTCATACATCGAGGCGTTGGCGACCTCCATCCCGGTCAGCAGCGCGACCTGGGTCTGGAACTCGAACAGATACTGCAGCGTGCCCTGGGTGACCTCGGGCTGGTACGGCGTGTAGCTGGTCAGGAACTCGCCGCGCTGGATCAGGTAGTCGACCGTGGCCGGGACGTGGTGGCGATAGGCGCCGGCGCCGCAGAAGAACGGCACCGTTCCGGCCGGCACGTTCTTCGCCGCCATGGCGCCCAGCGCGCGCTCGACCTCCAGCTCGCCCTGGTGCGGCGGCAGCTCCTGCAGCGGGCCGGGCAGCCTTGCGCTCTGCGGCACGTCGCGGAACAGGTCGTCGACCGAGCCGGCGCCGATCGCCGCGATCATGTCGCGGCGGTCGGAATCGGTCAGGGGCAGGTAACGCATCATTCGGCGTCCTTGAGGAAGGTGTCGTAGGCGGCCGCGTCCATCAGCTCCTTGAGGGCGCTGGAATCGAACGGCTTCAGCTTGATGAACCAGCCGTCGCCGAAGGGGTCGTCGTTGACCAGCTCCGGGCTTGACTCAAACTCCGCGTTGACCGCAGCCACTGTGCCCCCCGCCGGGGCGTAGAGCTCGCTCACCGCCTTGACCGATTCGACCGTTCCGAACGCCTCGCCGCGCTCCAGCGTCCGGCCGATCTCGGGTAGCTCGACGAAGACGACGTCGCCCAGTTGCTTCGCCGCAAATTCGGTGATGCCGACGGTGGCGGTGTCCCCGTCGACGCGGATCCATTCATGGTCCTGGGTGTAGCGGCGATCGCTCGGGTTCATGATGCTGGTCTCCCTGTTGGTCAGCGGTGGAAGTTCGGGGCGACGAAGGGCAGGGCGACGACCGTCGCCGGATGCGCCTTGTCGCGGATCAGGAGGGTGACGGCCGTGCCGGGGGCGGCGAAGCCGGTCTCGACGTAACCCATGGCGACCGGGCCGGCGATCGAGGGGCCGTAGCCGCCCGAGGTGACGCGGCCGATCTCGCGGCCGTCGGCCGACAGGATCGGTGTGCCTTCCCGCGCCGGGGCGCGGCCCTCGGGCCTGACGCCGACCCGCTTGCGCGCCGGCCCTTCGGCCAGCTGCTGCAGGATGCGGCCGGCGCCGGGGAAGCCGGCCTCGGCGCGGCGGCGCTTGCCGATGGTCCAGGACAAGCCGGCCTCGACCGGAGTCGTCGTGGTGTCGATGTCATGGCCGTAGAGGCACAGGCCGGCCTCGAGCCGCAGCGAATCGCGGGCGCCCAGGCCGATCGGCGCCACCTCCGGCTCGGCCAGCAGCCGGCGGGCGAGGTCCTCCGCCTCATCGGCCGGGACCGAGATCTCGAAGCCGTCCTCGCCGGTGTAGCCGGACCGGCTGACCATGCATTCGACCCGGTCAAGGGCGAAGGTGCCGGATTCCAGGAAGGCCAGGGCGTCGGCGCCGAAGGCGTGGCGCGCCAGCACCGCGGCCGCCTTCGGGCCCTGCAGCGCGATCAGGGCGCGGTCGTCCAGCCGCACCAGCCGGGCGCGGCCGGCCAGCTTCGCCGCGATATGGGCGAAATCGGCGTCCTTGCAGGCGGCGTTGACCACCAGGAACAGCCGCGCCGGGTCGGGCGTGCGGGTGATCATCAGGTCGTCGAGGATGCCGCCGTCGTCGTTCAGCAGCAGGGAGTAGCGGATGCGGCCCGGCGCCAGGGCGGCGATGTCGCCCGGCAGCAGGGTCTCGATCAGGGCGGCCGCGTCCTCGCCCGGCTCGGCCTCCAGCCAAGCCTGGCCCATATGGCTGACATCGAACAGCCCGGCCTCGGCCCGGGTGTGCAGATGTTCCTTCATGACGCCGGCCGGGTACTGCACCGGCATCTCGTAGCCGGCGAAGGGGACCATCTTGCCGCCGAGCTCGACATGCAGGTCGTAAAGCGGGGTGCGCAACAGGGGAGTATCGGTCACGGTGTCCCGGTCCTCGCAGACAAAAAGGTGGGCGTGCGGGACGATTCCCGCGCGCCACCCCCTCTGTCTGGGACCTGAGAGAATCGCCGGGAACCCTGTCCGGCTTACCCCATCGGTGAGGCCGCGGCGGACGCCGCGGCCTGCTCTCCAGAGTGCCTTACCCTGACGGTCCTTTGGCCTGAGAGTTTCCGGGGCGTTTGCTCCTTCGGCGCCGGTTCCGCGGTAACGCGGTTCCAGTCTCTCCCGCCAGGGTCGTAGGCCGTATCAATGCGCTGCCGGACACTCGTCCGGCGCGCCGAAAAAGTCAATCCGCGACCTTTATCGTTCCGTCATCGTCACTGGCGCCGTCACTGCGGCAGGTTCGGGTCCGGGTCGCGCGGGTCGGGTATCACCGGGGCGATGGTGCGGCGGCCGGCGGCCTGGGCGGCCGCGCCGGGCGTCCGCGGATCGTTGCGGTGCTTGTTGAACTCGAGCTGCTGCGGCGTCAGCTGGAAGCCGATCATCACCTTGTACGAGCCGCCCTCGGCCGGGCTGGAGACGGGGATCACCTGCTCCAACGGCTCCTGGATGGTCTCGCGCGGGGTGACCTGCAGCCGGGGCACCGGGATCTTCACGTCGAAGGTGGCCTTGTTCAGGATCCGGTCCTGGGCGTCGGTGACCGCGACGAAATACTGCACCGGGACGTCCTTCTCCAGCCAGGCGGCCGGGCCGCGATAGGCGGTGAACTCGACGTTCACGTTCATGGTCACGGCGTTGTCGCCATAGGTGCAGTCGCCCCGGGTGTTGGTGATCCGGGCCTCGACCAGCACGTCCTTCGGATTGGTGCTGTTGTTGCGCACCAGGTCGTAGACCGCGGCCTCCTGCGGAATCACGATCTGCGGGCAGCGCAGCCCGGCCCGCTGCGCCGCATTCTCGCCACCACAGGCTGATAGTCCTGCCAGCAGCAAGAGAGAGCTGCCGGCCCAGAGGCGTCTTGACCGGAGACCCCCTGAGACGCCGTACCGCGCTTTTCTTGAGAGAGCACCTATATTAGGGTCGCGGCGCGAGACTTCGGCGGGCATCGCCCTCTCCTTCAACAACGGGTTCAGGACCATAGGAAATGGCACAGGCTGGCACAAGCGCAGGCGCGGATGCGCGGGACGCGCTGCCGTCCTTGACGGTGATGCTGGCCTCGCCGCGCGGGTTCTGCGCCGGCGTCGACCGCGCCATCCAGATCGTCGAGCGGGCGATCGAGAAGTACGGCGCCCCGGTCTATGTCCGGCACGAGATCGTGCACAACCGCTTCGTGGTCGAGACGCTGGAGGCCAAGGGCGCGATCTTCGTCGAGGAGCTGGACGAGGTGCCGAACGACGCGCCGGTCGTGTTCTCCGCCCATGGCGTGCCGAAATCGGTGCCGGCGGAGGCGGAGCGGCGCAAGCTGCTGTATCTCGACGCCACCTGCCCGCTGGTCAGCAAGGTGCATCGCGAGGCCGAGCGGCACTACCGCACCGGCCACACCGTGATCCTGATCGGCCATGCCGGCCATCCGGAGGTGATCGGCACCATGGGCCAGCTGCCGCCCGGCGCGGTCCGGCTGGTCGAATCGGTCGAGGATGTGGCGACGCTGGAGGTCGAGGATCCCGACAACCTCGCCTTCGCCACCCAGACCACGCTGTCGCTGGACGACACGGTCGCGATCGTCGACGCGCTGAAGGCGAAGTTCCCGACCATCTCGGCGCCGAACAAGCAGGACATCTGCTACGCCACCACCAACCGGCAGGAGGCGATCAAGGTGATCGCCCCGCATTGCGACGCGGTGCTGGTGATCGGCGCGCCGAACTCCTCCAACTCGGTGCGGCTGGTCGAGGTCGCGCGCCGGGCCGGCTGCGACAAGGCGATGCTGGTGCAGCGGGCGGCGGATCTCGACTGGTCCTGGTTCGACGGCATCGCCACCCTCGGCATCACCGCCGGCGCCTCGGCGCCCGAGGTGCTGGTCGAGGAGGTGATGGGCGAGCTGCACAAGCGCTATGCCGTCACCATCCAGTCCGAGCCGACCACGGTCGAGACCATCACCTTCAAGCTGCCGCGCGAGCTCAGCCCCGCCTGACCATGCCGAAAGATGGACATCTGAGTCCGCAGCGTCTGCGGACGCCCGAGGCATTGGTCGAGGCCGGCCTGGCGGGGCATGAGCGGCTGGCGGAGCTGCGCGACGTGGCCTCGCGCTACGCCATCGCGGTGACGCCGGCGATGGCGGAGCTGGTCGACCCGACCGATCCGCACGACCCGATCGCGCGCCAGTTCGTGCCCGGTGCGGCGGAGCTGGAGACCCGGCCGGAGGAACTGGCCGACCCGATCGGCGACAGCGCCCACAGCCCGATCCCGGGGCTGGTCCACCGCTATCCGGACCGGGTGCTGCTGAAGCTGCTGCACGCCTGCCCGGTCTATTGCCGCTTCTGCTTCCGGCGCGAGATGGTCGGGCCGGGCGGCGAGGCGATGGGCGAGGCCGACATCACGGCCGCGATCGACTACATCCGCGCCCGGCCGCAGCTGTGGGAGGCGATCCTGACCGGCGGCGACCCGCTGATGCTGACGCCGCGCCGGCTGGCCGATGTCGTCGCGCGGCTCGACGCCATCCCGCATCTCGGCGTCATCCGGCTGCACAGCCGGGTGCCGGTGGTGGAGCCGGAGCGGGTGACGCCCGAGCTGGTGGCGGCGCTCAGGGCGCAGGACAGTGCCGTCTGGCTCGCCATTCACAGCAACCATCCGTGCGAGCTGACGCCGGCGGCGCGCGACGCGATCCGCCGCCTGGCCGATGCCGGCGTGGCACTGGTGTCGCAGACCGTGCTGCTGCGCGGCGTCAACGACGACCCGGCGGTGCTGGAGCAGCTGTTCCGCGACTTCGTGCGCCTGCGGATCAAGCCCTACTACCTGCATCACGGCGACCTCGCCCCCGGCACGGCGCAGTTCCGCACCGGCATCGAGGACGGGCGCCGGATCATGCAGACGCTGCGCGGCCGGCTGTCGGGCCTGGCCCAGCCGACCTATGTCCTCGACATCCCCGGCGGCCGCGGCAAGGTGCCGGTCGGGCCGGGCTACCTCGACGGCTCCGACGCGGAAGGCTGGACCGTCGAAGACCCGAACGGCGAGCGTCACGCCTACCCACCGAGGGGGTGACCGGTCAGTCCTGGCCGGCCCGGCCGGTGAGGGGGCGGAGCGAGCAGCCGCCGACGGACCGCCACGATGCCGCGGCTGAACAGGACGAGCATCACGCCGATCGCCAGCCGCGCGGCGGTGGAGACGAAGCCGCCGAAATCGTCCGGTGCGATGATGGGCATGGGAATGTTGTTCTCGGTCACATAGCGATAATACAGCCCGGCCTTGCCCCAGTAGTAGAAGGCGTCGGCGATCGCGGTCGCCACGAAGTACAGGCCGAGCGCCGCGATCGCGATCTCCTCCACCGCGCGGAGGTCGGGGCCGCCGCCCTGGCCAGGCGCGGCCGGCACGACCAGCAGGCGATCGGTGATCCGTCCCGCGCTCCAGAACAGGACGATGCCGATTAGGATCGCGATGGCCGGCGGCACGAGTGCCATGGCGATGACGTCGCGGGCCGTCATCGGCTCCTGGATGGGCAGGGAGCGCGCCAACAGGACCGGCAGGTCGATCACGGCGGACACGATGATGACCAGCCCGGCGATCTTGACCAGAAGGCGAGCGATGTCCCGCAGCGGCATGGCACGACCCCCCGGTTCAGCCGGCAGGCAGCGTATCAGGAAGGCACGGCCGCACTCCAGCCCGCCGCTTCACTCCCCCGCCGACGGCGCGGCCTCGGGGGCCAGGTGCGGCGCCATGGCGCTGCCCTGCGACCGGCGACTGGCCAGCCAGACCCGGAGCTTGTCGAGATACAGGTAGACCACCGGCGTCGTGTACAGGGTCAGGGCCTGGCTCAGGATCAGGCCGCCGACCATGGCGTAGCCCAGCGGCTGCCGCAGCTCCGACCCGGTGCCGGAGCCCAGCATCAGCGGCAGGCCGCCCAGCAGCGCCGCCATCGTCGTCATCATGATCGGGCGGAAGCGCATCAGGCAGGCCTGGCGGATCGCATCGAACGGTGCCAGCCCCTGGTCGCGCTCCGCCTGGATGGCGAAGTCGACCATCATGATGCCGTTCTTCTTGACGATGCCGATCAAGAGGATGACGCCGATCAAGGCGATGACGCTGAAGTCGAAGCCGAACAGCATCAGCATCACCAGTGCGCCGGCGCCGGCCGACGGCAGGGTCGACAGGATTGTCAGCGGGTGGATGTAGCTCTCATAGAGCACGCCGAGGATGATGTAGATGACGATCAGGGCCGCGGCGACCAGGATGGGCTCGCTGGCCAGCGACGACTGGAAGGCCTGGGCGTTGCCCTGGAAGGCGCCGGTCAGCGAGGGCGGCACGCCCATCTCCTGCTCGGCCTGCTGGATCACCGTCACCGCGTCGCCCAGGGCAACGCCCGGCGCCAGGTTGAAGCTCAGCGTCACCGCCGGGAACTGGCCCTGGTGGTTGATCGACAGGAACGCTGTCGGCCGGGTGGTCCAGTGCGCCAGGGCGCTGATCGGCACCTGCTCCCCGGTCAGCGGCGACTTGATGTAGATCCGGTCGATCGCCGAGGGCTTGTCCTGCATCTGCGGCAGCACCTCCATCACCACATGGTAGCTGTTGACCTGGGTGAAGTACTGCGCCACCTGGCGCTGGCCGAAGGCGTCGTACAGCGTGTCGTCGATCAACTGCGGCTGGATGCCGTAGCGGGCGGCGGCGTCGCGGTCGATGTCGAGCGTCAGCGTGGTGCCGCCGGTCTGCTCGTCGGTGGCGACGTCGCGCAGCTGCGGCAGGGTCTGCAGCTTGGCGTAGACCTTGGGCGCCCACTGGTTCAGCTCGTCGATATTCGCGTCCTGCAGCGTGTACTGATACAGCGTCCGGGTCGGCCGGCCGCCGATATTGATGTCCTGGGCCGGCTGCAGGAACAGCGCCGCCCCCTCGACCTTGGCCAGTTGCGGCCGCAGCCGGTCGATGATCTGGCTGGCCGAGGCCTGGCGCTGGTCGCGCGGCTTCAGGGTGATGAACAGGCGGCCGTTGTTCAGCGTCTGGCCGCCGCTGGAGCCCAGCGCCATGCCGACGGTGTCGACATCCGGGTCGGCGGCGACGATCTTGCCCAGCTCCACCTGCTTGCGGCTCATCTCGGCGAAGGAGATGTCCTGCGCCGCCTCCGACGTCCCCATGATCAGGCCGGTGTCCTGCTGCGGGAAGAAGCCCTTGGGGATGACGACGAAGAGGTAGCCGGTGGCGGCGATGGTGGCCAGGAACACCATCAGGGTGATGCGGCTGTGCTTGAGCGCGGCGTCGAGCGACCGGCGATAGCCCGCCAGCATCAGGTCGAAGCCCCGCTCCGACATCCGGTACAGGCGTCCGTGCTTGCCGGTGTCGTGCTTCATGAACTTCGAGCACATCACCGGGGTCAGGGTCAGCGACACGATCGCCGAGACCAGGATGGTCATGGTCACGGTGACGGCGAATTCGCGGAACACCCGGCCGACGATGCCGCCCATCAGCAGCAGCGGGATGAACACGGCGACCAGCGACAGGCTGATCGAGAAGATGGTGAAGCCGATCTCGCCGGCGCCCTTCAGCGCCGCCTGCACCGGCGACAGCCCCGCCTCGATGTGGCGGTGAATGTTCTCCAGCATGACGATGGCGTCGTCGACGACGAAGCCGACCGCGATGCTCAGGCCCATCAGCGACAGGTTGTCCAGGCTGTAGCCGAACACGTACATCAGCGCCAGGGTGCCGACCAGCGCCAGCGGCACGGTCACGCTCGGGATCGCCGTGGCCCAGAAGCTGCGCAGGAACACGAAGATCACCATCACCACCAGGCAGATGGTCAGCAGCAGGGTGAACTGCACGTCGGCGACCGAGGCGCGGATGGTGGTGGTGCGGTCGCTGAGGATGTCGACCTTGACCGCCGGCGGCATCGCCGCCTGCAGCTGCGGTAGCAGCGACTTGACGTGGTCGACCACCTCGATGACGTTGGCGCCCGGCTGCTTGTACACGATCAGCAGCACCGCGCGCTGGCCGCCGGCCCAGGCCGCGAGCTTGGTGTTCTCCGGCCCCTCGACCGCCTGGCCGATGTCGCGGATGCGCACCGGCGCGCCGTTCTTGTAGGCGATGATGACGTCGTTCCAGGGCTCGGCCTTCAGCTCCTGGTCGTTGTCGTAGATGGTGAAGGTCCGCGTTGCGCCGTCGATGCTGCCCTTCGGGCTGTCGGTGGTGGCGTCGGCGATGACGCCGCGCACATCCTCCAGCCCGATGCCCAGCGCCGCCAGCTTCTGCGGGTCGACCTGCACCCGCACCGCCGGCTTCTGCTGGCCGCCGATGTTGACCTGGGCGACGCCCGCCACCTGGCTGATGTTCTGGCTCAGCACGTTCTCGGCATAGTCGTCGACCGTGGTCAGCGGCAGCGTGTCGGAATGGACCGCGAAGACCAGGATCGGGGAGTCGGCCGGGTTGACCTTGCGGTAGGTCGGCGGCGAGGGCAGGGTCTTCGGCAGCTGCCCGCCGGCGGCGTTGATCGCGGTCTGCACGTCGCCGGCCGCGGCGTCGATGTTGCGGTCGAGGTCGAACTGCAGGGTGATCGAGCTGTTGCCGAGCGTACTGCTCGAGGTCATCTGCGACACGCCGGGGATCTCGGCGAATTGCCGCTCCAACGGCGCCGTCACCGACGAGGCCATGGTGGTCGGGTCGGCGCCGGGCAGCTGGGCCGAGACCTGGATGGTCGGGAAGTCGACCTGCGGCAGCGGCGCCACCGGCAGCAGCGGATAGGCGACCAGGCCGACCAGCAGCACCCCGGCCATGATCAGCGAGGTGGCGATCGGCTTGCGGATGAAGGGGGCCGAGATGCTCATGGTCAGGCGCTCGGCTGGCTGGGGGCGGCCGCGCGGGTCTGCACCCGGGTGCCCGGCTGCAGCCGGTACTGGCCGGCGGTGACGACGCTGGCGCCGGCGTCGAGGCCGGTCTCGACCACGGCGGCGCCGTCGGTGATCTGGCCGATGCCGACCGGCCGCAATTCGACCGTGTCGTCCGGCTTTACCGCGTAGACATAGAGGCCGTCGGGCCCGTGCTGGATCGCGGTGGAGGGCACGGTGACCACGTTCTGCTCGGTGCGCAGCAGCAGCCGGACGTCGACAAACTGGCCGGGCCACAGCTGGTCGGTCTTGTTCGGGAAGGTCGCCTTCAGCCGGATCGTGCCGGTGGCCTGGTCGATCTGGTTGTCGACCAACTCCAGCGTGCCCTGGTCCAGCGGCTTGTCGTCGCCGCGGGTGTCGGCGAAGACCGTGAGCGGGCCCTTGGCCATCGCCGCCGAGATCTCCGGCAGATCCTCCTCCGGCAGGGTGAAGATCGCCGTGATCGGGTGCAGCTGGGTGATCACCACCAGCCCGCCGGTGTCGGTGGCGTGGACGATGTTGCCCTGGTCGACCAGGCGGATGCCGGTGCGGCCGTCCAGCGGCGAGGTGATGCTGGTGTAGCTGAGCTGGGTGGCGGCGCTGTCGATCGCCGCCTGGTCGCCCTCGATCTGGGCCTGCAGCTGCGCGATCAGCGCCTTCTGGGTGTCGACGCTCTGCGCCGTCGCGTATTGGTGCAGGTTCTGGAAGCGCGTCAGGTCGAGCTGGGCGTTGGTGAGCTGCGCCTCGTCCTTGGCCTTGGTCGCCTTGGCCTGATCCAGCGCCGCCTGGAACGGCCGCGGGTCGATCTGCGCCAGCACTTGGCCGGCGTTCACATGCTGGCCTTCCTGGTAGGACACCGTCTGCAGCTCGCCGTCGACGCGGGTCTTCACCGTCACCGTGTTCAGCGCCTGGACCGTGCCCAGGCCGGTCAGATAGACCGGGACGTCCCGACGCTGCGCCGCGGCCGCCTCGACCGGCACCGCCGGCGGCGGTGCGGCCTGGGGCGAGGCCGAGGCGGCGCTGCCGCGCAGCTCGCGGCCCACCAGCACGGCGGTGCACAGCGCGACGAGGGCGATCGGAATGCCGATCCGGAGCACCGTCCGGCGGGCGACGAGGGGCATCTGCATCTCCAGCAGGACAATCGAGAGAAGCGCGGGCGCCGCCGGCCTGACAGCCGCGGCGCCCGCGATGGATGTCTCCTCCCGGTCGATCAGGCCGATCCGATGCGTGTCCCCGAGGGGGAAGGCGGGGCTGGTCGCGGACCGGTGCCGGCGTGAGTGGAAGGCGCCGGCGCGCGTCGATTGAATTCTTGCGCGCAGGCCCCAGAATGTCTTTATGGAATTTGCAGAGTCAATGCCGGGTTTATATTCGAGGACAAGATGTCGCAGTATTTTGAAGTACAGATCCGAATGATTATTAGGAGAACGTGATCTATTGATTAAATTCGTGTAAGCAGAGTTCCGCCGGCGCCAACCCTGGCCATATGTTGCAGTGCGGGATCGCACGGCGCCGCCGCGATCGCGGCGGGCCTCAGGCCGAACTGCCGGCGGTCCGCAGGACTCCTACGAAGACCACGCTATGCGATCTGGCACGCCGCCCGAAGGGCCGCTCCAGATACGGTTGAAAAGGAACAATCATGTCTTTGCTCAGGCATCCCCGCCCCGCGGGGTTCGTGGCTCTGCTCGTGCTCGGAATCGCCACCGCCGGGCCCGCCTTTGCCGGCACCGGGCTGCAGTCCGAGCATTACGAGATCCTGCCGCAGATGGCGCAGGCGGATTCGGCCGATGCCCAGGACGCGTCATCCTTCGACAACGGCGAAAACGGCACCGACCGCGCCGCGCATATGGGCGCCTTCGGCCATGACCATGCAGGGCGCGGGGGCGGCCACGGGCACGACGGCGGGCATGGTGGCGGCCACGGCGGAGGACATGGGCGGTAGGCGAGGATAGCCGCTCCGCGGGGCATCCGGTCGCCGGGTTGCCCCGCGTCTCTTCCTTCGACAAGCGTTCCGGCACGCTGAAGGCGGGCGCTGTCTCGTCCACTTGATGCCCATGGCCGTCTGTGCCGAAGGATTGCTGCGCCTGCAATGATGAATTCATCGTGACATGGGTTAAATCCGCTTAACCTTCGTTTACTCCGGATCGGCCGATGCCTAGCTGTTGGTGGCAGGGCCGCGCCGGATACTTCCCCCACCAAGCTGGGCAGCGGTTCGACACCGACCTCTGCGCAACCGTATGTTCGATCCGGCAATGCCGCCCCCAACGGACGGTCCGGATCTCATGAAGAGGAAAAGATCATGTCCGTCCTGAAGATTGCCCGCCCGATCGGCCTGGCCGCTCTGATCGCCCTGGGCGTTGCCGCCTCCGTCTCCGCCGAGGCCCGCACCGGCCTGCAGTCGGAGCATGGCCCGAGCGCGCTCCAGAGCTCGAACGCTTCCCACTATCCCAACCCGCGCCGCTGAGCCGCCTTCGCTGGTTGCCGCGAGAGGGCGGCGGCAGATCTCCCGGCCGATGCCGGTGGGCCTGCCGCCGCCCTTTCGTCTTGCCGGCCGGCCCGCGCGTCCGTATCCAGCGCCATTCTCTCTTCCTTCGACAAGCCGCCCCCTGCGCTCTATGAAGGCTGGCTCAGCCGCTTTCACCCGGGCGATCCATGGCCGTCTACACCGAAGTCACCGACGAGGATGTCGCCGCCTTCGCGGCGGAGTACGACATCGGCACCGTGCTCTCGCTGAAGGGCATCGCCGAGGGCGTCGAGAACTCCAACTACCTGCTGGTGACCACGGCCGGTCACCATATCCTGACGCTGTACGAGAAGCGGGTGGCCGAGTCCGACCTGCCCTTCTTCCTCGGCCTGATGCAGCATCTGGCGGCGCGCGGCGTCGAATGCCCGCTGCCGGTCGCGGCCCGTGACGGGCAGGCGCTGCGCCGCCTCGCCGGCCGGCCGGCGGTGATCGTCACCTTCCTCGACGGGCTGTGGCCGAAGCGGATCCAGCCCTGGCACTGCCAGGCCCTGGGCCCGGCGCTGGCCCGGATGCACGCGGCCGGGGCCGATTTCCCGATGACCCGGCCGAACAACTTGTCGCTCGCCGGCTGGCGCCGCCTGGTGGCGGATTGCGCCGATCGCGCCGACACCGTGACGCCGGGCCTGGCCGAGGGCATCACCCGCGAGCTGGCCTTCCTGGAAACGCATTGGCCGGCTGACCTGCCGGCCGGGCTGATCCATGCCGACCTGTTTCCGGACAACGTGTTCTTCCGCGACGGCCGCCTGTCCGGGCTGATCGACTTCTACTTCGCCTGCACCGACATGCTGGCCTACGACCTGTCGATCTGCCTGAACGCCTGGTGCTTCGAGCCGGATGGCGCCTTCAACGTCACCAAGGCGCGGGCGCTGCTGTCCGGCTACCGGGCCGAGCGGCCGTTGTCGCCGGCCGAGGTCGCGGCGCTGCCGATCCTGGCGCGCGGCAACGCGCTGCGCTTCCTGCTGACCCGGCTCTACGACTGGCTGAACCATCCGCCGGGCGCCTTCGTCCGGCCGAAGGACCCGCTCGAATACTGGCGCAAGCTGCGCTTCCACCAGCAGGTCACGAGCGTGGCCGCCTATGGGATCGATCCGTGACCGACACTCCCGCGACGACGAAGAAGCCGATGAAGCTGCCGAAGGTCGAGATCTTCACCGACGGCGCCTGCAGCGGCAATCCCGGCCCCGGCGGCTGGGGCGTGCTGCTGCGCATGGGCGAGACCGAGCGCGAGCTTTATGGCGGCGAGGTGCTGACCACCAACAACCGGATGGAGCTGATGGCGGCGATCCAGGCGCTGGAGGCGATGAAGCGCCCGATCGACGCGGTGCTGACCACCGACAGCCAGTATGTCCGCAACGGCGTCACCCAGTGGATCAAGGGCTGGAAGGCCCGCGGCTGGGTCACCGCCGACCGCAAGCCGGTGAAGAATGTCGACCTGTGGCAGCGGCTGGAGGCGGCGACGGCGCCGCACAAGGTCCGCTGGGAATGGACTCGCGGCCATTCCGGCCATGCCGAGAACGAGCGGGTCGACGAGCTGGCCCGGAAGGGCCTCCGCGAATTCGGCCGCGGTTTGGCGCCAGTCGAAGCGTCGTAGCTAACCATTTGAGTATGGCAGCCAGAGTTGTCCGCCATGGGTGGGTAAGTCCGATGGCGCATCCGACGGGAGAGGCAACGCAAATCTCGCGATCCCCGACAATCGTCATCCCACTGCCGGTCAGCAGCTGCGTGCCCAGACATTCCGTGCCTTACTCGGTTGACCTCCGATCTAGGATCGTGCGCCAAGTTCGGCGGCCAATATGAATAAGATAGAGGTCTGCAAGCTGCTTGGCCGATCTCAAATTGACGAGCGGCGTCTCGGCCGGATCCCCCTCAGGCCTCAGAACCTTGAACATCCGATCGCGATGCTCGCGCTCTGGCATAAAGGGCATGAATCCCTGGTGAAAGCTGGCCTCGAAACCCTCGGACTTGCCGCTCCACTCTCCATATCGGCGTAGTGCTCCAGCCAAGCTAGCGACGAAGGCATGCCGAGCTAGCATGTCGAAGCTATAGAAGATGTCAGATTTAGCGATGAACGCGAGTCCGTCGAAATAGGGGTTGAAGATTGGCTCGGCCTCTGTTTCCGGCAGCGGCGCGAAGGCCATCATGCAGTGGATGGCATGATCGATATGCTCGTCGGTCAGCGCAATTGCTCGACCATCGCCCCAGAAACTCTCACCTTGTCTGATCTTTATCGCGCGATTTATCTCGAGGTCGTGAATCTCTTTGAACATCTCTTGTTCGAAACCCGGCCTCTCGAACCAGAAATAGCCGATACTGCCGATGTTGAGGCAGGCAACCACCAGTTTAGCTAGGGCAGTCAACCTGCCAGGCAATGAAGGCAATGGCTCATTGTTGTGCAGTGCTATTTGGAGTGTGAACTGGTCCTTCTTGCCCGACCATAGAAGCTTAACTGAGTCGATTTGGTCGTTCCAGCGCGCCAGCACCTTCGATCTGAGCGAATGCGAAGGTGTGTGAATCACTGCATTTGCGCGCCAGCGCGGCTTGGTTGCTCCCTTCGGTGCGCCCGGCCGTACGAATTCAGCTTCCAATATTTGGCGTCCCTCCAGCTCGATCCGCGTCACTTCGCTGCGCGCCCAATCGGCCCAAGCACGTGCGTCGCCGTTCACCGCCTCATATTGTGCGATGAAAGGCTTGCTCAGCAGCAAACGCGACCGATCAGGATCGGCCATTGTATCGAGAAACCATTCAGTAAGATCATCGACCTTACCACTCGGGGTTCCGGGTTCCTGTTCGTAGGCAAGGCGCCTACGCGCCAAGGATAGTGCCTGCTCGGCATCTACCGGCTGTACCTGTTCACTCGGGGGAAGGTCAGTCAGATCGGCCTTCGCATCGACGTAGAGGGAGGCCAGTCGCATGGTGTGGGCGCGCTCGGCGAATTGGCGTGCCGCCTCGAAATCTGCTGGATCGATGCGGATCATTGGGGACCAAACCGCCCATTGCAGCTTGCGACGATGACTGTCGAGCGAACGTTCGACCCAACTCCCGTCGAGGTTTGCATGATTGATCATCAGTGCACCGAGCATGCTTGCTTTGCCGACTTCCTCGAGTGCAAGCAGACTCAGGTGATAGCGGATGTGTGGCCAGCCTTCTGTTCCGAGCTGTTCAGTCGCGTCAATAAAGCCTTGGGCCTGATCCAAACAGAGCTGTCGGGCATGCAGCAATTTCTGGTCCATGGCATCCCTGATTTGCCACGCGAGCATCCGATCGCCGGTGGCATTCACCGACGCTACACCAGAACCCCACATTAGCGTGGTCTTGTTAGCAGACGTATCTATTACCGGACGGCCGCTCCGAGGATCGCTACGCATTCTATGGATGGCCAAGTTAGGTGCAAGGTTGGGTTCGCCATGGGCGAACCCAACCCAGTCCTCGCCGCGGAGGCTTGAACCCGACCATCCACTCTCCATATTACTTATGGTAAGTTACTATTCGTAATAGCGCCGCTGTGCCTTGCCGGCGGCCTCGGGAAGGGGATGGATCATGGTTCAGCGAGTCCTGATCGCCGGCGGCTATGGCGCGGTTGGCGGCACCGCCGCCCGGTATCTGCGCCGGCTGGCGCCGGATCTCGACATCATCCTGGCGGGGCGGTCGCCGGAGTCCGGCGCGGCGCTGGCGCGCGAGATCGGGGCGACGACACTGCGGCTCGACGTCGCCGATCCGGCGGCGGCGTTGGCCGATCTCGGGCCGGTCGACCTGATCGTGGCGGCGCTGCAGGACCGCAGCGACGCGCTGATCCACGCCGCTCTGGCGCAGGGCGCCGCCCATATCGGCATCACCAAGGTGGTGGAGGAGACCGGGCCCGCGGTGTTCGCGGCGCTGCACGCGCCGCCGCGGCGGCCGATCGTGCTGGCGGGGCATTGGGCGGCCGGGGTGCTGATCCTGGTGGCCCGGCAGGCGGTCGCGGATCTCGCCCGGGTCGATGCCGTCGCCATGGCTGCGCTGTACGATGCCGCGGACGCGGTCGGGCCGATGAGCGCCGCCGATGCCGAGGCCTTCTCCGGCCGCGCCCTGTTGCGCCGGGCCGGGCAATGGGCCTGGGTCGATGGCGGCGGGCACGGCCGCGCCCTGCGCCTGGCCGATGGACATGAGGCGACGGTCCAGCCCCTGGCCGCGCTGGATGGGCCCAGCCTGGCGGCGATCACCGGCGCGCCCGACATCCGCTTCGATTTCGGCATGGGCGAATCGCTCGGCACCCGGGCCGGCGGCCGCGCCTCGCATGAGGGTCTTATCGAGATCGCAGGGGCGCTGCGGTCGGGGCAGCCCGTGCGGCGGCGGGTCCTGGTGTCGGACCCGAAGGGCGTGGACCATATGACCGCGCTGGGCGCCCTGGTCATCGCCGAACGCGTGCTCGGCCTGGACGGGCTGCCGCTGCCGGCCGGCGGCCTGGCCCTGCCCGAGACCCTGGTCGCGCCCGAGGCGGCGATCGCCCGGTTCGAGCAGCTCGGCGTCCGGATCACGACAGAGACGGACCCGGCCTGAACCACGGGGCCGCCGCGCGGCGGCCCCGGCGGCGCCCAAACGGCGACACTTTCCCGGCCATACGATCGGCACCCGGCCGGCGCGACGCCGGCCGGGGGTGGGGGGACGCACATGCCGGAGCGTATCGATCTGTTCGACAGCACCTACGGCCACTTCTCCGAACGCGTGGTCGAGGCGGTCCGAAAGGAGACCTTCGGGACCGATATCGGCCAGAACAGCTGGACGACGATCGAGGAATACGACCAATTCCTGCCGTGGCTCGCGCTGACGCCGGACCACCATGTGCTCGAGGTCGCCAGCGGGTCCGGCGGCCCGGCGCTGTACCTCGCCGGCACGACCGGCTGCCGCATCACCGGAATCGACTCGAACGAGGAGGGGGTGGCCACGGCGTCGGGGCTGGCGGCCCGGTCCGGCCAGGTGGATCGGGCGCGCTTCGCGGTGGCGGATGCGAATGCGCGGCTGCCCTTCGACGACGACAGCTTCGATGGCATCGTCTGCATCGATGCCCTGAACCATCTCCCCGACCGGGTCGCGATCTTCCGGGAATGGCGCCGCGTCCTGCGGCCCGGCGGCCGCGCGCTGTTCACCGATCCGGTCGTGATCACGGGCGGCGTGACCAATGACGAGCTGGCGACGCGCAGCTCGATCGGCCTGTTCCTGTTCGTGCCGCCGGGGCTGAACGAGCGGTTCATCGCCGAGGCGGGCCTCGAACTCGTCCGGCTCGAGGACGCGACTGCGAATGCCGCCCTCGTGTCCGGCCGCTGGCATGCCGCACGGGCCCGGCACCGGGACGCCCTGCTCGGGATCGAGGGCGAGGAGCGCTTCGCGGGCCTGCAGCGGTTCTTTGCCGCAGTGCATCGGCTCACCAGCGAGCGGCGCCTGTCGCGGATGATGTATCTGGCGCGGAAGCCTGTCGGGTAGCGCGACGGCCGGGGGCACGGAGGCCCCCAGCCGAAGAATTCCTGTCCTACAGCGCCGCCAGGATGGCTTCGCCGCTCGACACCTCGAAGGCGCCCGGCTTCTCGACGCCGAGATGGGTGACGACGCCGTCCTTGGCGATCAGGGCGAAGCGCTGCGACCGGGTGCCCAGGCCGTAGCCCGACCCGTCCATCTCCAGCCCCAGCGCCTTGGTCAGGGTGGCGTTGCCGTCCGGCAGCATGAACACCGCCTCGCCGACCTCGTTCTTGTCGGCCCAGGCCTTCATCACGAAGGGATCGTTCACCGACAGGCAGACGATCTGGTCGACGCCCTTGGCCTTCAGCGCCTCGGCGTTGCCGGTGAAACTCGGCAGGTGCTTGGCCGAGCAGGTCGGGGTGAAGGCGCCCGGCACCGCGAACAGGGCTACGGTCTTGCCCTTGAGCAGGTCGTCGGTCGTGACCTCGGCCATGCCCTCCTTGCCGAGATATTTCAGCGTGACCGACGGGAAGCGGTCGCCAACCTTGATCGTCATGGGTGTTCTCTCCGCCAGAATCCGATGGGCCGGCCCGTGCCGGCCGGATGTTATGAGCTCGCGCCGCGGGCCTGCTTCAGGGCGTCCAGAACCGCCTCGGTGCTCAGCAGCTCCGGCAGCAGAATCCCGTCCGGCGCCCCCGGCCCGTACACGGCGTTGAACGGTATGCCGTAGCGGCCATGCGCCGCAAGGTAGTCGGCGATGCCCTGGTCGGGATTGGTCCAGTCGGCCAGCAGCGGCGCCACCCCGGCCTCGCTAAGAGCCGCAGCCACCGGGTCGCGCTCGATCACCAGCAGCTTGTTGACCTTGCAGGTCAGGCACCAGTCGGCGGTGACGTCGACGAACACCACCTTGCCCTCGCGCACCAGCCCGGGGATCGCGGCCTGGTCGAATCGGATCCAGGGGATGGCAGAGGCCGCCTGCGCCGCCGCCGCGTCGGACCGGTCGAAGCGCAGCGGCAGCAGCACCGCCGCCAGGGCCAGCACCGCGGCGACGACGGCGCCGATCCGCCGGATCGCGATGCCGCCGCGCCGGCGCAGCCACAGCACCCGCCCGATCGCCGCCAGCGCCGCCGCCACCCCGGCGGCGGCCGCCGGCGGCACCTGCACGGCGAGGACCGACAGCAGCCATGCGGCGGTGCCGAACAAGGCGAGGCCCAGCAGGGCCTTGACCCAGGCCATCCAGCGGCCGGGGCGCGGCAGCAGCCGGGCCAGGCCCGGCACGGCGGCGATCAGCAGATAGGGCAGGGCCATGCCGATGCCGAGCGCGGCGAAGATCGTGCCGATCTCCAGCGGCCCGCGCGACAGGGCGAAGCCCAGCGCGGTGCCGACGAAGGGGGCGGAGCAGGGGGTGGCCAGCAGGGTGGCGAAGGCGCCGGTCAGGAACGGGCCGGCCAGGCCCTCCTGCTCCGGCCGTCCGGCGCCGCTGGCGCGCGCCGCGGCGTCCATGGCGCGGCCGGGCAGCACCACCTCGAACAGGCCCAGCAGGTTGGCGCCGAACAGGGTGACGATCACCGCCATCGCCGCCAGGAACACCGGCTCCTGGAACTGGATGCCCCAGCCGACCGAGGCGCCGGCCGCCTTCAGCCCGACCGCGCCGCCGGCCAGCACCAGGAACGAGGCGACGATGCCGGCGGCGGTGGCCAGCAGGCCCAGCCGCTGCCGCCGCGGCGTCCCGGCCTCGACGCCGCCGAGCTTCACGATCGACAGCAGCTTCAGCGACAGCACCGGCAGCACGCAGGGCATCAGGTTCAGGATCAAGCCGCCCAGCAGGGCGACGCCCAGGATCGACAGCCAGGCGGCGGCATCCGGCGCAGTTGCCACCGCCGCGCCGACCGTCGCCTTGGCCTCGACGCTGCGCGGTCCGTCGACCAGGGTCAGGGTGAGGGGGCTGCCCGTCAGCGCGGCCGGCGGGTCGGTCACCGCCTGGATCCGGTCGATCTCGGCCACCAGCCGGCGGCCGCCCTCGCTGGTGGTAATGCGCGGCGCGGCGAAGGCATCGCCCGGCGCGCCCTCGACGAAGATGTCCGGCGCCTCGAAGGGCTCGCGCGCCGTCGCCTCGATCCGCAAGCCGCCGTTCGGCCCGACCGAGGTGGCGGCGACCGGGCCGATGGCCAGCCCGGCGGCGGCGCCGTCGCCCGGCACCGCGTTGGCGTAGCGGTCGATCAGGTTGGCCGCAGCCGGGTCGGGCGACGCCGGACCGGCCGGCAGGTCGAACGCGAAGGTGAAGCTGGCCGGGATGCAGATGTCGCTGCACACCAGCACGGTCGCGGCCAGGGCCAGGTGCTGCGGCTGCCCCTTCTGCGCCACCGGCAGGGTCAGCGGGAACACCACCTCGGTCTCGTAGCCATAGGTCTCCAGACCGAACAGCTGGAACCGGTGCGGCGCCGGATAGGCCAGGGTCGCGGTGCCGAGATTCGCCGAGCCCGTCCAGTCCAGCGCCGGCGGCAGCCCGGCATCGCCGGGGGAGCGCCAATAGGTCTTCCAATGCGGGTCCAGCCGGATGTGCAGCCCGGCCGGGATCTCGCCCAGGGTGCCGGTGCCGTCGACCGCCGTGACCAGCCGCGCTGACGCGCCCTTGGCGTTCTGCCACGGCGTCTCGGCGGCCCTGGCCGCACCCGGACCGGCCAGGGCGGTGAGGCCAAACGCGGCAGCCGTCAGGATTGCGAGCCTACCGATCATCGAATCTCCGGCACCATGAAACCGCCTTTCTTTGGCCTATATAGTCGTTCGAAACCAGATCGGCGCGGGTTAGCCTAGTGTCGCAGCCGGAAGCAAAGACGGAGCAGTGGTCGGGATGAGACGGGCGAAATCCTCCAAGGGCGCCAAGGTGCCGGCGGATGGCAGCTACCTCGCGGGGCAGTTGCTGATCGCCATGCCGACCCTGGTCGCGCCACCCTTCGCCCGGACGGTGATCTATCTCTGCGCCCACAACGACCAGGGGGCAATGGGGCTGGTGGTCAACAAGCCGCTGTCCAGCATCGACTTCCCGACCCTGCTCGACCAGCTCGGCATCCCGCATGGCGACCTCCTGGGCAGCACCCGGGTGCAGTTCGGCGGGCCGGTCGAATCGGGCCGCGGCTTCGTGCTGCATTCGACCGACTACCGGGCCGAGAAGACGGTGGTGGTGGGCGAGGTCGCGGTGACCTCGACGCTCGAGGTGCTGCAGGCGATCGCCGGCGGCACGGGGCCCAGCCGCCACCTGCTGGCGCTCGGCTATGCCGGCTGGAGCGCCGGCCAGCTCGACGCCGAGATCCAGGCCAATGGCTGGCTCACCGTGCCCTGCGATTCGGACATCCTGTTCGGCGAGAACCTGTCGGTGAAGTGGGAACGCGCCATCGCCAAGCTCGGCATCGACCCGATGATGCTGTCGGGCGAAGCCGGTCATGCTTAAGGGCTGAACGCGTTGCCTCTCCCGCCACGTGGGAGAGGCAACGTACCATCAATCTGACCCGACTGCGGTGGCGAGCGCGGTCAGTCCAGTTCGCGCACATCGCCCAGAAACGCCGGCGGTACCGTCTTGGTCAGCCACACGCCATTGTCGGCGCGGTGAAAGACGAAGCCCTGCCGGTGCATCGCGCCGGCGGCGACCGGCAGCACCACGGGCTGGCCATGCCGGCGGCCGACCGCCGTTGCGGTCTCGACATCCGGCGACAGATGGACATGGTGGCGCGAGCCGGCGACCAGCCCCTCGGCCCGGATCGAGGCCAGGAACCGGGTCGCCGTGCCGTGGAACAGCTGCTCCGGCGGCTCCACCGGCGCATAGGCGATCGCGACCTCCGCCGTCGAATGGCCCTGGTTGGCACGGATCCGGGCGCCGTCCGGGCTGATCGCGAACCGCTTCTTGTCGTTGCCGTCGACCACCGCCCGGATCAGCGCGCGGTCCAGCGCCCGCCCATTCGCGGCCGCGGCGGCGATCAGCGCGTCGATCCCGGCCCAGCCCTCGCTGTCGAGCGCCAAGCCGATCGCCTGCGGCTCGTGCCGCAGGACGTAGCTCAGAAACTTGCTGGTCTCGGTCAGCCGGTCGGCCATGATCGGGTTTCTCGCGGGTCGAGGCCGCGCAGCCTATCACACCCGCCGGGCCAGCCAGCCGGCGCGGGTCGGGTTCGCCCTTCGACGAACCCGACTTACGCAGCGGTCAGTTCAACTCGCGCACATCGGTCAGGTGGCCGGCGATCGCCGCGGCCGCGGCCATGGCCGGGCTGACCAGGTGGGTGCGGCCGCCGCGGCCCTGCCGGCCCTCGAAGTTGCGGTTCGAGGTCGAGGCGCAGCGCTCGCCCGGCGACAGCTTGTCGGCGTTCATCGCCAGGCACATCGAGCAGCCGGGCTCGCGCCAGTCGAAGCCGGCATCCCGGAACACCACGTCCAGCCCCTCGGCCTCGGCCTGCTCCTTCACCAGGCCGGAGCCGGGGACGATCATGGCGTAGACCGTGCCGGCCACGTGCCGGCCGCGGGCCACCGCGGCGGCGGCGCGCAGATCCTCGATCCGGCCGTTGGTGCAGGAGCCGATGAAGACCTTGTCGACCGGCACCTCGCTCAGACGCTGGCCGGGCTTCAGGCCCATATAGTCCAGGCTGCGGCGCCAGGCGCTGGCCTTGTTGGCGTCCGGCGCGGCCGCCGGGTCCGGCACCACGCCGGTGATCGGCGCCACGTCCTCGGGGCTGGTGCCCCAGGTCACCATCGGCACGATGTCCTTGGCCTTCAGCACGACCTCGCGGTCGTAGCGGGCGCCGTTATCCGAGGGCAGGGTGCGCCAGTACTCGACCGCCTGGTCCCAGGCCTCGCCCTTCGGCGCCAGCGGCCGGCCCTTGACATAGGCGAAGGTGGTGTCGTCCGGGGCGATCAGCCCGGCCCGGGCGCCGGCCTCGATCGACATGTTGCAGACCGTCATCCGGCCTTCCATCGACAGGGCGCGGATGGCATCGCCGGCATATTCGATGACATGGCCGGTGCCGCCGGCGGTGCCGATGGTGCCGATGATCGCCAGGATCATGTCCTTCGCGGTCACGCCCAGCGGCAGGTCGCCCTCGACCGTGATGCGCATGTTCTTGGCCGGCTTCTGCAGCAGCGTCTGGGTGGCCAGCACATGCTCGACCTCGCTGGTGCCGATGCCGAAGGCCAGCGCGCCGAAGGCGCCATGGGTCGAGGTGTGGCTGTCGCCGCAGACGATGGTGGTGCCCGGCAGGGTGAAGCCCTGCTCCGGCCCGATGATGTGGACCACGCCCTGGCGGATGTCGTTCATGGTGAAGATCGGCACGCCGAAATCGGCGGCGTTCTTCTCCAGCGTCTCGACCTGGATCCGGCTCTCCTCGTCGGCGATGCCGCCGGCCCGGTCCGAGGTCGGCACGTTGTGGTCCGGCACGGCCAGGGTGGCCTGCGGCTGGCGCACCTTGCGGCCGGCCAGGCGCAGCCCCTCGAAGGCCTGCGGGCTGGTCACCTCATGCACGAGGTGGCGGTCGATGTAGAGGATGCACGTGCCGTCATCCTGGCGGTGGACGACATGGCTGTCCCAGATCTTGTCGAACAGTGTCCGCGGCGCGCTCATCTCTCACATCTCCGTCATCCGGCTCTTCGGCCGGCGGCCCTCTCGGCCGACGCTGGACCATAGCCGAGCGCAAACCGAGGCAAAAGCTGGAATAATTTCAAAGTTGTCACCCTCCCCGCGGTGCAAATCGGGACGATGGACAGGAATCCGGTCCGGCCGCATCCTCTGGAGAGAAGCAACGAGACAGATATGGGAGCGCCCATGACCATCCGCAGCGCCGTTCTCGCCCTCGGCCTCGCCGTCGTCCTGGCGGCCCCGGCCGCCTCCGCCGCCGATGGCGGGATCAAGGGCTTCTGGCGCACGGGGGACGGCCGCTCGGTGATCCAGATCACCGATTGCAGCAACGGCATCTGCGGCCTGATCGCCGCCCTGCCGCCGGACGCCCCGGCCACCGATGTGAACAACCCGGACGAGAGCAGGCGCAGCAAGCCGCTGTGCAGGCTGATCATGCTGCACAGCTTCACCCAGGCCTCCGACACGGAGTGGGAGGACGGCACGATCTACGACCCGAAGAGCGGCAAGACCTATGACGCCAAGATGCATCTGACCGGGCCGGCCACGCTGGACCTGCGCGGCTATGTCGGCATCAGCCTGCTCGGCCGCACCGACACCTGGACCCGCCAGCAGCCGGGCAGCTTCAAGGCGTGCGGGTGATTTGAGCGGTTAGAGAGTCCGCCGCGCCGCGGCCACGGCGGCCAGCCACTCCGCGGTGTCGTCGACGGCGATGTCGATATGGCCGTCGCCTGGCAAGGGCTGGCCCCAGTCGGATGGGGTGCGCACCCACACCGTGGTCATGCCCAGCTGATGCGCCGGCAGCAGGTTGCGGGCCATGTCCTCGACCATCACCGTCGATCGCGGCGCCAGGCGGTAGCGGTCCAGCATCGCGCGGTAGGGGCCGGGATCGGGCTTCGGCACATAGTCCGCCGCGACGATGTCGAAGATGCCGTCGAACTGCGACACCACGCCGAGCCGGGCCAGCACCCGCTCGGCATGGCGGACCGAGCCGTTGGTGAACACGATCTTGCGGCCCGGCAGGTCAGCCAGCGCCGCCGCCAGGGTCGGGCTCGGCCCGATCGCCGAGATGTCGATGTCGTGGACGAATTCCAGGAACGGGCCGGGGTCGATCTCGCGTTCGTTCATCAGCCCGCGCAGGGTGGTGCCGTAGTCGCGGAACAGCCGCTTCTGCAGCGCCTTGGCCTCGGCCTCCGGCAGGTCGTAATGCGACCGGATGTACTCGCCCATGCGCCGGTCGATCTGGGCGAACAGGTTGCTGCGGGCGGGGTAGAGCGTGTTGTCCAGGTCGAACACCCAGTGCTCGACATGGCGCAGGGGATCGGCCGGCTGCACGGTCAGTCCGCCGTCTTGACCTGGTGCCGCATCAGGAGCGGCATCTGCGCCATGGCGAAGACCAGGGTCAGGGGCAGGATGCCGAACAGCTTGAACCCGGCCCAGAACTCGGTCGAGAAGCTGCGCCAGACGATCTCGTTGACCGCCGCCAGCACGATGAAGAACACCGCCCAGCGCCAGGTCAGGCTGCGCCAGCCCTGGTCGTTCAGCTCGAACACCGAGCCCATCATCAGCTTCAGGAAGTTGCGGCCGGTGGCCAGGCCGGTGAACAGGATCGCCGCGAACAGCAGGTTCACCACGGTCGGCTTCAGCTTGATGAACAGGTCGTTCTCGAGCCACAGCGTCAGCCCGCCGAAGATCAGCACGAAGACGCAGCCGACCATCGGCATGATCGGCCAGCGCTTCTCCAGCCGCACCGACAGCACCACCGCCACCACGGTCGCTACCATGAACACCGCGGTCGCCGGCATGATGCCGGCCGCCTGGTTGGCGATGAAGAACAGCAGCAGCGGCCCGGCCTCGAGCGCGAGGCGCAGGAACGGGGCCTTCTCGGGCTTGGCGACGGCCTGCGTGTCGGCCCGCGGCTGGGTCTGGTCGGTCATGGCCGCACCCTAGACGAAGTGCTGTCCCCGGGAAACCGCGATCGGCAGGGTGCGACGCCGGATCTGCGTCCATGCCGGGCGACGATGGCAGCACTGCCGACAGCGCTCTTGTACGACAAGTGCCGCGAGCGAAGGTTAGGGGGCTCGGGGCGCTTCGCCGCCGCCGGCCCCTTACACTCGGCCCCCGCCTTCGGAACGCCGCATCATGTCCGCACACAGTCCGGCGGTCGCCGCCCCGGCGCCGCTCGACCACGCCACCGTCCGTTCGATCATCATCGGCATCATGCTGGCGATGCTGCTGGCGGCGCTCGACCAGACCATCGTGGCCACGGCGCTGCCGACCATCGGGCAGGAGCTCGGCGACGTCGAGCACCTGTCCTGGGTGGTCAGCGCCTATCTCCTGGCCGCCACCGCGGTGACCCCGCTCTACGGCAAGTTCAGCGACATCCACGGCCGGCGCATCACGCTGCTGGTCAGCATCAGCGTGTTCATCGTCGGCTCGGTCGCCTGCGCCCTGGCGCCGACCATGCTGGCGCTGATCCTGGCCCGGGCGCTGCAGGGGCTGGGCGGCGGCGGGCTGATCTCGCTGGCCCAGACCATCATCGCCGACGTGGTCTCGCCGAAGGAGCGCGGGCGCTACCAGGGCTACATCGCCAGCGTCTTCGTCACCTCCTCGGTGGTCGGGCCGGTGCTGGGCGGCCTGATCGCCGATCACCTGCACTGGTCGGTGATCTTCTGGATCAACCTGCCGCTCGGCCTCGGCGCCTTCTGGATGGTCTGGGGCGCGCTGCGCCGCCTGCCGCGGCACGACCGCCGGCACAAGCTCGACATGCTCGGCGCCGTGCTGATGGTCGGCGCCACCGTGGCGGCGATGCTGGCCCTGACCTGGGGCGGCACCCGCTACCCCTGGGATTCGGCCGAGATCCTCGGCCTGTTCGTCGGCTCGCTGGTGCTGTGGGGGCTGTTCGCCGCGCGCCTCTTGACCGCGGACGAGCCGCTGATCCCGCTGGCGGTGATGTCGAACCAGGTGGTCGGCACCGGCACCGCCGCCGCCTTCTGCGTCATGGGCAGCTTCATCGGCCTGTCGATCTATGTGCCGGTCTATCTCGAAGGCGTGGTCGGCCTGTCGGCCAGCAATTCCGGCCTGGCGCTGATGCCGCTGATGGCCGGCACGGTGACCGGCGCCAACATCGCCGGCCGCTTCATGGCGCGGATGACCCATTACAAGCGCACGCCGCTGGTCGGGCTGGTGATCGCCGCGGCGGCGCTGGTCGGGCTGGCCGCCTATCCGGACGGGCTGCCGCTGTGGCTGGTCGAGGTCGCGCTCGCCGCCATCGGCCTCGGCCTCGGCACGGTGCTGCCGGTCACCACCATCTCGATCCAGAACGCGGTGGCGATGCACCAGCTCGGCACCGCCACCGGCTGCATGAACTTCTTCCGCTCGCTCGGCAGCGCCATCGTCGTCGCCGGCTTCGGCGCCATCGTGCTCGGCGCCATCGGCGGCGACGGCCGGTCGCCCGAGAACCTCGGCGATCTCACCCCGGCGATGCGCGACGGGCTGGTCGGCGCCTTCCACTGGATGTTCCTGGCCGCCGCCGCCGGCCTCGTCCTCGGCTTCCTGGCGCTGCTGCTGATGGAGGAGCGGCCGCTGCGCAGCGGCGCGGCCCAGCACGCCAAGGAAGCGCTGGTCGAGTGAGGTGAGGGAGCCACACCGCCGGATCGTCTCAGAATTGAGGACGATTGTCCTTTCCAGGCGCGGCCGCTGCGCATAGGATCCTAGTCTTCCAAACCGACCTGTGCATCGCATCCCGGCGCCGCTTCCCAAGCGCCGGGATGCATTTCCGCAATCCGCTACCCCTTCACCGCGCCGGCGGTGAGGCCGGAGACGATGCGGCGCTGGAAGATCATCACCAGGATGATCAGCGGCACGGTCACCACCACCGACGCCGCCATGATGTTGCCCCAGGGGATATCGAACTGGGTGGCGCCGGAGATCAGCGCGATCGCCACCGGCACCGTCCGCACCTCGTTGGTCAGGGTGAAGGTCAGGGCGAACAGGAACTCGTTCCAGGCGGCGATGAAAGCCAGCAGGCCGGTGGTCGCCAGGGCGGGGCCCAGCAGCGGCAGGAACACCCGGACCAGGATCTGCCACGGCCTGGCGCCGTCGACGATCGCCGCCTCCTCCAGCTCGCGCGGCAGCTCGCGGATGAAGGTGGTCAGCACCCAGACCGAGAAGGGCAGGGTGAAGATCATGTAGCTGAGGATCAGCGAGCCGAGCTGGTTGTACAGGCCGGCCCAGCGCACCAGCTCGAACAGCCCGGTCAGCACCGCCACCTGCGGGAACATCGACACCGCCAGGGTCAGCATCAGGATGGTGCTGCGGCCGCGGAACCGCACCCGGCCCAGCGCATAGGCGGCGCTGACCGACAGCGCCAGGCAGATCAGCACGGTCGACCCGGCGACGATCAGCGAGTTGACGATGTTGGTCAGGAAGGGCTGCTCGCGGAACACGCTGACATAGTTGTCGATGGTCGGCGAGGGCGGCACCAGGTCGGTGCCGAACAGCTGCTGGCCGCTCTTCAGCGACGAGATCACCGCCCAGTAGAACGGGAACACGGTGTAGACGATGATCGCCGCCACCAGCACGTAGAACAGCGTGCGGCCGACGCGGCGCTTGGATGCTCTGGTCATGGCCGCCTCCTATTTGTCGAAGCGCACGCGACCCGCCACCATCCACAGGGCGGCGAGCACGGCGATGATGAGGAACAGCAGGGTCGAGGCGGCGGAGCCGAAGCCGACATTGCCGAAATCGATGCTCTGCTGCCGGGCGAAGACCGACATGCTCATGGTGTTGATGCTGTTCGAGGTCAGCACGTAGATCAGGTCGAACACCCGCAGCGAGTCGAGCGCCCGGAACAGGATCGCCACCATCAGCGCCGGCCAGATCAGCGGCAGGGTGATGCGGGTGAAGACGCGCCAGGGCCGGATGCCGTCGACCTTCGCCGCCTCATACACCTCGCCCGGCAGCATCTGCAGCGCGGCCAGGATCAGCAGCGTCATGAACGGCGTGGTCTTCCACACATCGACCGCGATCACCGAGGCCAGCGACAGGCTGGGGTCGGCGGTCCAGGCGATGCGGGTCGAGATCACGCCGAGCGACAGCAGCACCTCGTTGATCACGCCGTACTGGTCGTTCAGCATCCAGCCCCACATCTTGGCTGAGACGATGGTGGGGATGGCCCAGGGGATCAGCACCGCGGCGCGCAAGAGTCCCCGCCCCGGCAGATGGGCGTTCAGCGTCATGGCGATGACGAGGCCGAGGATGGTCTCGATCGTGACCGAGACCACGGTGAACAGGATGGTGTTCCAGGCCGACCGCCACCACACCGGGTCGACCAGCAGCCCCTGCCAGCTGAAGATGCCGCTGGTGTCGACGTCGTAATCGACCGGCTTGTTCTGGTCGATGTCCCAGAACTTGCCCTCCTCCGGCTTCCACACCAGGTTGGTGCCCTTGGGGTCGTAGAACACGTAGTAGCCGCCCAGCTCGGCGTCCCAGTCGGCCCGGTTCGGGCCGTAGAACAGGTAGTTGTCGAAGCCGACCAGGCGGATCGGCTGCTCGGCCTTCAGCGTCGCGTCGGTGAAGCTCAGCGCGATGGTCCGCACCAGCGGCCAGCCGGCGACCAGCGCCAGCACCACCAGCATCGGGATCAGGAACAGCCAGGCGGCGCGGATGCGCTGCCGGCTGAGCTTCGAGGCGGTGTCGGCGGCGGCGCGCGCGGCTGGGGCCGGGGTCGAGGTGGCGACGGTCATGGGGGCCTCCCCTGGTTCGTTGACGGGGCGGAAGGGCCGGCAGGCAACGCCCGCCGGCCCGGTCCCCTACCAGCGGCCGCCGCGGCTCAGCCGGTTCAGGTCCTTCTGCAGCTGCGCCAGGTTGGTGGCGCCGTCGCCCTGCTTCGACAGGGTGTTGTGGACCGCGTTCCAGAACAGGGTGGAGACCTCGTTGTAGCGCTCGCCGGTGATCGCCGAGGGGCGGGCCACCGCGCCCTCGAACGCGGTCTTGAGGAGGGCGAAGAAGGGCTGGGCCTTCAGTACGTCCGGGTCGTCGTACAGCGCCGGGATGGTCGACTGGAAGGCGCCGACGATGGCCCGGCGCTTCTGCTCGTCCTTGCCGGTCAGGAAGGCGACCAGGTCGGCCGCCTCCTTCGGATGGGCCGAGTATTTCGACACCGCCAGCTGCCAGCCGCCGAGCGTCGCCGCGACCCGCGCGCCGTCGCCGTCGCCCTTCGGCAGGGCCGCGGTGCCGACCTTGCCCTTGACCGGGCTGTCGCCCGAATTGACCAGGCCGTAGGCATAGGGCCAGTTGCGCATGAAGGCGGCGTTGCCGGACTGGAACACGCCGCGGGCGTCCTCCTCCATGTAGTTCAGCACGCCGTCGGGCGCGATGGTGCCGACCCAGGAGGCGGCGAGGTCCAGCGCCTTGGCCGCCTGCGGGTTGTTGACGGTGATCTTGCCATCGCCGCCGACGATGGTGCCGCCGCCGAAGCTGACGATCCATTCCAGCGCGTCGCAGGTCAGGCCCTCATAGGCCCGGCCCTGGAAGACGAAGCCGAAAAACCGGTCGTTGCCGGCCTGGCGCTCGCCGTCCTGGATGGTCTTGGCGGTCTCGGTCAGCTCGGCCCAGGTCGCGGGCACCTTGAGCTTGTATTTGTCCAGCAGGTCCTGGCGGTAATACAGCAGCCCGGCATCGGTGAACCAGGGCAGGGCCAGCAACTGGCCGTCGCGGGTCAGGCCCTCGATGATTCCCGGGAAATGCTGGTCGATCGTGGCCTGGTCGACATAGGGCTTCAGGTTGACGAAGTGGCTGCCCAGGATGCCGGGCCAGACCACGTCGATCTGGAACACGTCGATGTCGCTCGACTGGGCGGTCAGGATCTGCTGGTAGAGGGCGAGCTGGTCCGAGGTCGATTGCGGGGCGGCGACGACCTTGACCGTGTTCCCGGTCTTCGCCTCCCACGCCTTGGCGCCCTCCTGGCACTGCGCCTGTTCGGCGCCGACCGAGCCGCAGGCGATCGCGACCGTGACCCCTGCCGCCTGTGCGGCGGTGCCGGCCAGGATCAGGGCCAGTGTGAGGGGAAGGATTGCGCTCCTCGACATGGTCTCCTCCTTGTGGTTTTGGCCGCGGGGGAGACCGGCGCGCCCCCCGCGTGCTTATCTTGGGGCAAAGGGTGACTCGCCAGGCCGGCCTCTGGCGAGTCGAAATGAATTTAGTCTTGCACCGAACGTCGTCAGGCCGCGCTGCGTTCCGCCTCCGCCGCCTCGGCCGCCAGGGCGCCGAAGAAGGCGGCATAGGGCGGCAGCGCCACCCGGCCATTGTCCAGCCGGGCGCCCAGCCCGGGCGCGTCGGTCGGCGCGATCTCGGCCGGCGGCGCGGTCCAGATCCGGGTCTCGCCGGTCAGGTTGAAGACGCAGAGGATGCGCTCGTCCTCCAGCCTCCGTTCGAAGGCCAGCACGCCGTCGGCGGTGTCGAGGAATTTCAAAGAGCCCGAGGCGAAGGCCGGGCGGCTGCGGCGCCAGCGCAGGAACTGCCGGGTGAAGGCCAGGGTCGACTCGGGGTCGTGCTGCTGCGCCCCGGCGGCCAGGCGGCGATGCGCGTCCGGCACCGGCAGCCAGGGCTCGGCGGTGGAGAAGCCGGCCTGTGGCGCCTCCGCTTCCCATGGCATCGGGGTGCGGCAGCCGTCGCGGCCCTTGTAGTCCGGCCAGAAGGTGATGCCGTAGGGGTCCTGCAGCTTCTCGTACGGCACCTCGGCCTCGGGCAGGCCCAGCTCCTCGCCCTGGTACAGGAAGGCGGTGCCGCGCAGCGAGGTCAAGAGCGCGATCAAGAGGCGCGCCAGCCGCGGGTCGGCCGCGGCCCCGCCCCAGCGCGACGGCACGCGCTTGACGTCGTGGTTGGAGAAGGCCCAGGACGGCCAGCCGTCGGTGGTCGCCTGCTCGAAGGCGATCAGCGCGGTGGCGATATGCGCCGCGCTGAAATTCTCGTTCAGCAGGCTGAAATTATAGGCGGTGTGCAGCAGGTCGGCCTGGACGTATTCGGCGGTCCGGCCGATCGGGTCGTCGTCGCCGATCTCGGCCACCGCCATCCGGTCCGGAAAGCGGTCCATCAGCGCCCGCAGCCGGCGCAGGAACATCAGGTTCTCGGGCTGCGACTTGTCGTACAGATGCAGCTGCATGTAGTAGGGGTTGTCCGCCCGGTCGTCCCCGGTCGGCGCCCGGTCGGCCGGCTTGCCCGGATTGTCCCGCAGCATGCGGTCGTGCATGTAGAAGTTCGCGGTGTCCAGGCGGAAGCCGTCGGCGCCGCGCTGCAGCCAGAACTCCAGCGCCGCCAGCACCGCCTCCTGCACCTCGGGATTGTGCAGGTTCAGGTCGGGCTGCTGGGTCAGGAAGTTGTGCATGTAGTACTGGCGCCGGCGGGTGTCCCACTGCCAGGCCGAGCCGCCGAAGATCGACAGCCAGTTGTTCGGCGGGTTGCCGTCCGGCTTGGCATTGGCCCAGACGAACCAGTCGGCCTTGGGGTTGTCGCGGCTGGCCCGGCTCTCGCCGAACCAGGGGTGCTGGTCCGAGGTGTGGCTGATCACCTGGTCGATGATCACCTTCAGCCCCAGCGCATGCGCCTTCTCGACCAGCCGGTCGAAATCGGCCAGCGTGCCGAACATCGGGTCGACGTCGCAGTAATCCGAGACATCGTAGCCGAAGTCCTTCATCGGCGAGGTGAAGAAGGGCGAGATCCAGATCCCATCGACGCCGAGATCGGCGATGTAGTCGAGCTTGGCGGTGATGCCGGCCAGGTCGCCGATGCCGTCGCCATTGGTGTCCAGGAAGCTGCGCGGGTAGATCTGGTACATCACCGCGCCGCGCCACCATTCGCGCATTCAACCCCTCCGCATGTCCCCCTGCATCCGATCCGCGATTCGCCAACCGTCGCGCTCATCTGAATGCATTCAGTTTTTACAGTATCAGAGACTTTCTTGATCGATCAAGAGGGAGTCTTTAGGGTGCCCGCATGAGTGACGGATCGGAGAAGCGGCGGGGCACCCTGCTGGACATCGCGGCGGCGGTCGGTGTGTCGCGCACCACGGTGTCGAACGCCTTCAACCGGCCGGACCAGCTGTCGAAGGATCTGCGCGACCGGATCATGGCGGCGGCCCGGGCGCTGGGGGTGCACGGGCCGAACCCGGCGGCGCGGATGCTGCGCACCGGCAAGGCCGAGGCGATCGGCCTCCTGTTCCACGAGACCCTGCCCTTCGCCTTCGACGACCCGGCGGCGGTCGGCATGCTGCGCGGCGTCGCCACCGCCTGCGAGAAGGCGCGCTCCGGCCTGCTGATCCTGCCGGCGGTGAAGAGCCCGGCCAGCCGCAGTGCCATCCACCGCGCCGCGGTCGACGGGTTCCTGGTCTACGGCTTCCTGAACGGGGCGGAGGCCTGGGCGCCGCTGCTGCGCCGCGGCCTGCCGGTGGTGGCGATCGACAACCAGGTGCCGGACGGCGTGCCCTTCGTCGGCATCGACGACCGCGGCGCCGCCCGCCGGGTGGCGCAGCATGTGGTCGGGCTCGGCCATCGCCGGCTCGGTATCATCAGTTTGGAATCGGCGGTCGACGGCTATGTCGGGCCGCTCGACGCGGCGCGGCGGCCGAAGATGACCTTCCGCACCAGCGTCGACCGGCTGGACGGCTATATCGAGGCGATCGCCGCTGCCGGCCTCGACCCGGACTCGGTGCCGGTGGAGGAGCGTCCGGCCTCGAGCGAGGCGCATGGCCGCGACGCCGCGCTGGCGCTGCTGCGCCGGGCGGAGCGGCCGACCGCGATCCTGGCGATGTCCGACCGGCTGGCGATCGGCGCGATCGAGGCGGCGCGGTCGCTGGGCCTGCGGGTGCCGGAGGATGTGTCGGTCGCCGGCTTCGACGACATCCCGCGCGCGGCTCTGGTGCGCCCGGCCCTGACCACGATCCGCCAGCCGCTGTTCGACAAGGGCGCCACGGCGGCCCGCCTGCTGCTCGACGCCGTGGCCGACGGTGGCACGATCCCGCCCGACCGCCATTTGCTGCCGACCGAGCTGGTCGTCCGCGCCTCAACCCGGGCGCCGGGGTAAGGGGGCGGGAGAGAATGAGGTTGGGTTCGCTCTCGGGCGAACCCAACCTCCCGCCGCGCGATGACACTGTTGGGTTCGCGTACCGCGAACCCAACCTTGCGGCTGTGAATGCGACCCTCTCAGTTCGCCACCGCGCGCAGCACGGCCGGCTTCTTTGGCGCCTCGACCGCCTGCAGGCCCTCGTAGATCGCGAGGTAGTCCTGGGCCATGCGGCGGGCGGTGAAGCGCTGGTCGAAGACCTCGCGGATGCGGGTGTTCGACAGCTCGGGCAGGCGCTGCACCGCCGCCACCGCGCCGATCTCGTCCTCGACGATGAAGCCGGTGACGCCCTCCTCGATCACCTCGGGCACCGAGCCGCGGTTGTAGGCCACCACCGGCGTGCCGCAGGCCATCGCCTCGATCATCACCAGGCCGAACGGCTCCGGCCAGTCGATCGGCACCAGGAGGCCGATGGCGCCGCTGAGGAAAGCCGATTTCTGTGAATCATCGATCTCGCCGATGAAGTCGACATGCGGCGACCGCGCCAGGAGCGGCTTGATCTCGGCGTCGAAATACTCCTGGTCGGCCTTGTCGACCTTGGCCGCGATCTTCAGCGTCAGGCCGCTCTTCGCCGCGATCTCGATCGCCCGGTCGACCCGCTTCTCCGGCGCGATGCGGCCGAGGAAGGCGAGATAGCCGCGCTCCGCCGGCACCGGCACCAGCAGCTGCGCCGGCAGGCCGTGATGCACCGTCGCGATCCAGCCGGCCTTCGGCATCGGCCGGCGCTGGGCGTCGGAGATCGACACCACCGGCACATGCGAGAAGGTCTCGAACATCGGGTGCAGCTCGGGCAGGTCCAGCCGGCCGTGCAGCGTGGTCACGAACGGGATGTCGCCGCGGCTGAACAGCGAGAACGGGAAATAGTCGAGATGGCAGTGGACGATGTCGAACTCGTCCGACCGCCGGTGCACCTGCTCCAGCATGTGCATATGGGGTGCGATCCAGTCGCGCACCGAGGCATCGAGCCGCATCGCCCGCGGCCAACAGGCCTCGAGCGTGGCGGAGGTCACGGAATCGCCGCTGGCGAACAAGGTGACGTCATGGCCGAGGGCGACGAGCTCTTCCGTCAGGAAGGACACGACGCGTTCGGTGCCGCCATAGAGCTTGGGGGGGACCGCTTCGAACAGCGGGGCGACCTGCGCGATTCGCATGTGGATGGAACTCCCTCCGCAGATGGGGGTTTTGTCTGACATCACCGGCGGCGCTGCGGTGCAGCAAAGCGGCGCTGCTCTTCTTCAGGTGCTTCCGCGGCAACGGGCACTCGATGACCACGACACTCGGAACGGGAAAAGGTTCCGACTCCGGTCCGACAATGTTCTGTGGGGCGCGCACAGATAGGGTGCAGTGCAGCGATGCGCTGTCGTCTGTCGGCGTGGTGCGCCAGGACTCTCGAGACGGCGGAAACGCGCCGTCCATGGTGGATGAAGACAACACAGGGGAGCTGATGGACATGACGGCGTCCACGCAGACTCGCATTCTCGAGGGATTCCGGAACCGGCCGATCGGCTTCATCCTGCATTATGTGCGGCAGGAGGCCGCATCGCATGCGGTGGTGATCGCCTCGGTCGTCGCCGCCGTCGCCTGCGGGATCGGGTCGCAATACGCGATCAAGCACCTGGTCGACGTGCTGGCCGTCGGCGCCTCCGGGGCGCTCTGGCTGGCCTACGGCCTGCTGGTCGGGCTGATCCTGGCCGACAACATGCTGTGGCGGGTCGGCGGCTGGGTCGCCGCCCGGGCCTTCGTCGGCGTCACCGGCGCGGTCCGGCGCGACCTGTTCCGGCACCTGACCGGCCACGCGCCGAGTTATTTCGCCGACCGGCTGCCCGGCATGGTGGCCGGCCGCGTCTCGGCCACCGCCAACGCCATCTTCATCACCGAGAACACCTTCTCCTGGAACGTGCTGCCGCCGGCGCTGGCGCTGGTCGGTGCGATCTGCGTCCTGGCCACGGTCGATCCGGTGATGGCCGGCACCCTGGTCGCGGCCTCCGTGGCGCTCTCGGCCTTCATCCACCACCTGGCCAAGCGCGGCGGTTCGATCCACCGCGACTACGCCACCGAGGCGGCGAAGGTCGATGGCGAGCTGGTCGACGTGATCGGCAACATGGGCCTGGTGCGGCTGTTCGGCGCCACCTTCCGCGAGCAGGCGCGGCTGGCCGACCGCATCGGGGTCGAGCTTTCCGCCCGGCAGCGCAGCCTGCGCTATATGGAGCGGCTGCAGCTGATCCACGCCGCGATCACCGGCATCCTGACCGCCGGCCTGCTCGGCTGGGCGCTCCTGCTGTGGCAGGCGGGGCGGGCGACGCCCGGCGACATCGTGCTGGTCAGCTCGCTCGGCTTCGCCATCCTGCACGGCACCCGCGACCTCGCCGTGGCGCTGGTCGACCTGACCCAGCACATCGCCCGGCTGTCCGAGGCGATCTCGACCCTCCTGGTGCCGCACGACCTGCCCGACGCGCCGCATGCCGAGCCGCTGCCGGCGCCCAAGCATGGCGGCGGCGTGCCGATCGGTTTCGCCGGCGTGCGCTTCGCCTATCCCAAGCGGGCGCCGATCCTGGACGGCTTCGACCTGCGGATCGAGCCCGGCGAGCGGGTCGGTCTGGTCGGCCTGTCCGGCGCCGGCAAGTCGACCGTGCTGACCCTGTTGCAGCGCTTCTACGATGTCGGGCTGGGGCGGATCGAGGTGGCGGGGCGCGACATCCGCGACCTGACCCAGGAGAGCCTGCGCCAGATCACCGGCGTGGTGCCGCAGGACATCTCGCTGTTCCACCGCAGCGTGCGCGAGAACATCCGCTACGGCCGGCCCGACGCGACCGATGCCGAGGTGATGGCCGCGGCCGAGGCCGCGCATTGCCGGGCGTTCATCGAGGCGCTGCCGGAGGGTTTCGACACCGTGGTCGGCGACCGCGGGGTGAAGCTCTCGGGCGGCCAGCGCCAGCGCATCGCCATCGCCCGCGCCTTCCTCAAGAACGCGCCGGTGCTGCTGCTGGACGAAGCGACCTCGGCGCTGGACAGCGAATCCGAGCGCGCGGTGCAGGAGGCGCTGGACGATCTGATGCAGGGCCGCACGGTGATCGCGATCGCCCACCGCCTGTCGACGCTGCAGCGCTTCGACCGGATCGTGGTGATGGAGGCCGGCCGGGTAATCGACCAGGGCACCCCCGCCGCCCTGGCCGCCCGCCCCGGCATCTACCGCACCCTGCTGCAACGCCAGCTCGGCCACCCGGAAGAAGCCCACGCGGCGTGAGGCGGTTCGCACCGGCCGTCCCGGCGTGATATGCAGCCGGAGGCGGCCGCCCGGGGCCGCGCCTCAGGGACGGATCCGATGCCATCGCTCGAACAGCTGCCGCGCCTCCGCCTGCAGCACGCGCCGACGCCCCTGGAGCCGCTGCCGCGGCTGACCGAGGCGCTGGGCGGCCCGCAGCTCTGGATCAAGCGCGACGACTGCACCGGCCTGGCGCTGGGCGGCAACAAGGTGCGCAAGCTGGAATTCCTGCTCGGCGACGCGCTGGCCCAGGGCGCCGACACCATCATCACCGCTGGCGGCCCGCAGTCGAACCACGCCCGCCAGACCGCGGCCGCCGCCGCCCGGCTGGGCCTCGACTGCGTGCTGGTGCTGACCGATGCGGTGGCCGGGCGCGACCCGTCCTATCACTCGAGCGGCAACCTGCTGCTCGACGAGCTGTTCGGGGCGCGCATCGAGCTGCATCCCGGCACCGCCGACCCCGATGTCGAGATGGCGCGCGTCGCCGAGGAGTGCCGGGCCGAGGGCGGCACGCCCTATGTCATCCCGGTCGGCGGGTCCAACGCGCTCGGGCTGGTCGGCTATGTCGACGCGGCGCAGGAGCTGCTGCGCCAGGGCCGCGACCAGGGCGTCGCCTTCACCCATGTCACCCTGGCCAGCGGCAGCGGCGGCACCCAGGCCGGGCTTGCGCTCGGCCTCGCCCTCGGCGGCAGCAAGGCCCCGGCGGTCGGCTACTGCATCAGCCGGAGTTCGGCGGAGCAGCGGCCGAAGGTCGCCGGGCTGGTCCAGGCCGGGGCCGATCTGCTGGGCGTGGTTCCGCCGCTGGCGCCGGAGGACCTGGTGCTGGAGGACGGCGTGGTCGGCGACGGCTACGGCCTGCCGACGGAGGGCATGGTCGAGGCGCTGCAGCTGGCCGCCAGCCGCGACGCGATCGTGCTCGACCCGGTCTACAGCGGCAAGGCGATGGCCGGGCTGATCGCCGGCATCCGCGCCGGCGGCTTCCGGCCCGACGATGTCGTGGTGTTCCTGCACACCGGCGGCACGCCGGCCCTGTTCACCTATCCCGACGCCTTCCCGATCCATTGGGGCGAATGAGCGACCCGGACCTGCCGCGCTGCGGCTGGGCCGCGGGCGGCCCGGCGATGCTGGCCTATCACGACCACGACTGGGGCACGCCGGAGCGCGACGACCGCGCCTTGTTCGAGAATCTCAGCCTGCAGGGCACCCAGGCCGGCCTGTCCTGGCGGCTGGTGCTGGAGCGGCGGCAGAACTACCAGCGCGCCTTCCACGGCTTCGACATCGCCCGCGTCGCGGCGATGACGGATGCGGAGATCGAGGTGCTGCTGGCCGATGCCGGGCTGATCCGCAACCGGGCCAAGCTGAACGCGGTGCGGACCAACGCCCGGGCGACGCTGGCGGTGATCGAGTCCGAGGGCGGCCTCGGCCGCTATCTCTGGTCCTTCGTCGGCGGCGAGCCGCTGGTCAACCGCTGGGCCGCCCATGCCGAGATGCCGGCCACCAGCGACATCTCCGACCGGATGAGCCGCGACATGAAGCGCCGCGGCTTCGTCTTCGTCGGCTCCACCGTCTGCTACTCGCTGATGCAGTCGGCCGGGCTGGTCAACGACCACATGGTCGGCTGCTTCCGGCACCCGGAATTCGGGCGGACTTGATCCCGCCCGCCGTCCGGCGCCAGGATGGCGCATGGCGGAGACCAGGGCGTTGCCGCCGGAGGCGCTGAAGGCGCTGTCCCGGCGATCGGATTTGGATGGGCTGCGGGCGCTGGCCCGGCATGCCGGGCTGATCGCGCTCGGCGTCGCCCTGGTGCTGGCGGCGCGCGGCAGCCTCTGGGTCTGGCCGGCCATGGCGCTGCTCGGCGCCGCCGAGATCTCGCTGTTCGCGCCGCTGCACGAGACCACGCACCGCACGCCATTCCGGTCGCTGTGGCTGAACCGGCTGGTCGGCTGGATCGCCGGCTTCGTCCTGGTGCTGCCGCCGGAGGGCTTCCGCCTGTTCCACATGGCGCATCACCGCCATACCCAGGATCCCGTGCGCGACCCGGAGCTGATCGGCGCCAAACCGCTGACCCGCGGCCGCTACTGGCTGATCCTGACCGGCCTGCCCTATTGGTCGAGCCAGATCCTCGGCCTGCTGCGCACCGCGGCGGGCCGCGACCGCTCGCCCTGGATCCCGGCGGCCGACCGGGCCCGGGTGGCGGCCGAGGCCCGGCTCTACCTGCTGCTCTACGCCGCGGTGCTGGCCGTCAGCCTCGCCACCGGCAGCGCTCTCGTCTTGCTGCTTTGGATCGGGCCGGTGGTGCTGGCCCAGCCGCTGCTGCGCTGGGTGCTGCTGGCCGAGCATTCCGGCTGCGTCCGCAGCAACGACCGCTGGGCCAACACCCGCACCACCCTGTCCGGGCTGGTGCTGCGCGGGCTGTTCTGGAACGCCAGCTATCACACCGAGCACCATCTGGCGCCCGGCGTGCCGTTCCACGCCTTGCCGCGGATGCACGACCTGGTCTCCGCCCGCCTCGCCGTGCTGTCGCCGGGCTATCCGGCCGCCCATGCGGAGATCCGGCGGACCCTGGCCTGATCGTCCTCAGCCCCGCTCCGCCTTGATGAAATCCACGAACACCCGCAGCGGCGCCGGCATGTGGGTGCGGCTGGGGTAGTAGAGGAAGGGGCCGGAGAAGCCCTGCCACCACTCCTCCAGCACCGGCACCAGCGCGCCGCTGTCCAGGGCCGGCCGCAGCGCTTCCTCGAACATCGCCATCACGCCCAGCCCGGCGACCGCGGCCGCGACCTCCATCTCGATCGAGGTCGCGATCATCGGCCCCTCCGGGCTGATGCGGATGACTTGGCCGTCGCGCTCGAACTCCCAGGGCGCGACCCGGCCGCTGGGGAAGCGGTGGCGGATGCAGGCATGGTCCAGCAGGTCGCGCGGATGAAGCGGCCGGCCCCTGGCCGCGAGATAGGACGGCGCGGCGGCGATGACGAAACGCTGGCGGCGCGGGCCGATCGGCACCGCGATCATGTCGCGCTCGACCCGCTCCTCGTAGCGCACGCCGGCGTCGAAGCCCCCGGCCAGCACGTCGACGAAGCTGTCGTCGCCCACCACCTCCAGCGTGATGCCCGGATGGGCCAGCAGGAAGCGGCAGGCGATCGGCGGCAGGATGTGGCGGGCGACGATCGACGGCACGTTCAGCCGCAGCGTGCCGGCCGGGCTGTCGCGAACGCTGTTGACGGCGTCGAGCGCGCCGGCGATCTCGCCCAGCGCCGGGCCCAGCCGCTCCAGCAGCCGCTCGCCGGCCTCGGTCGGGGTGACGCTGCGGGTGGTGCGGTTCAGCAGGCGCACGCCCAGCCGCGCCTCCAGCCGCCGCAGCGCATCGCTGAGCGAGGAGGCGGAGACGCTGCGCAGCCCGGCGGCGCCGCGGAAGCTGCGGGCCCGGGCCACGGCGACAAAGGCGTCCAGATCGGACAGGTCGGGGCTGCTCATCGTTCGGATTTCCGTACGGCTTGTTCGCCATTGCCCGGATTATCGCACGAAACAGGCCTCGCCATATTGCGGGATATCGAACCCCGTCCCTCCCCATCGGAGCCTGTCATGCAGTATCACCCGCTCGGCGCCACCGGCCCGCGCGTCTCCGCCCTCGGCCTCGGCGCCATGGGCATGTCCGGCATGTACGGCCCGTCCGACCGGGCCGAGAGCATCGCCACCCTGCACGCCGCGCTCGACGCCGGCATCACCCTGATCGACACCGGCGACTTCTACGGCCTCGGCCACAACGAGATGCTGATCGGCGAGGCGCTGCGGGCCAGCGCGACGCGCGACGCGGCCATCCTCAGCGTCAAGTTCGGCGGCCTGCGCGACCCGGCCGGCGGCTGGACCGGCATCGACACCCGGCCGGCGGCGCTGAAGAACTTCCTGGCCTATTCGCTGCAGCGGCTCGGCGTCGACCACATCGACATCTACCGCCCGGCTCGGCTCGATCCCAACGTGCCGATCGAGGACACAGTCGGCGCCATCGCCGACATGGTGAAGGCGGGCTATGTCCGCCACATCGGCCTGTCCGAGGTCGGGTCCGAGACGATCCGCCGGGCCGCCGCGGTGCACCCGATCGCCGACCTGCAGATCGAGTATTCGCTGGTCTCGCGCGGCATCGAGGACGGCATCCTGGCGACCTGCCGCGAGCTCGGCATCGGCATCACCGCCTATGGCGTGCTGTCGCGTGGCCTGATCAGCGGGCACTGGCAGAAGGGCAGCTTCGGCGCCGGCGATTTCCGCAGCCAGGGCCCGCGCTTCCAGGACGGCAATGTCGAGCGGAACCTCGCTTTGGTCGAGGCGCTGCGCAGTGTGGCCGAGGCCAAGGGCGTCACCGTCGCCCAGATCGCCATCGCCTGGGTGGCGGCGCAGGGCCGGGACATCGTGCCGCTGGTCGGCGCCCGCCGCCGCGACCGCCTGGCCGAGGCGCTGGGCGCGCTCGACGTCGCGCTGACGCCGGACGACCTGGCCCGGATCGAGCAGGCCGTGCCCAAGGGCGCCGCCGCCGGCGACCGCTACATGGCGGTGCAGATGGCCCATCTCGACAGCGAGAAGCGGGGGTGAGCGGCCGCGGGGGCGGTCAGCCGGCCGCCTCCGCCCGCATCCACGCCACCAGCTCCGGCATCGGCGGCGCGGCGCGCAGCCGTTCCGGCACCAGCAGGGTCAGGCGGGTCGCGGCCGGCAGGCGCGGGGCCAGCGGCGCCGCCAGCAGGCCGCGGCGGATCGGGTCCTCGACCAGCGTCGCCCGGCCGATCAGCACGCCGCCGCCCTCGATCGCCGCCTGCAGCGCCAGGCTGTACAGCGAGAAGGCGGGGCCGCGCGCCGGGTCGATGCCGGCGACCTCGGCGGCGGCCAGCCAGGCCGGCCAGTCATCGGCCCAGGCGGTGTCGCGCAGCAGCGTGTGCCGGGCCAGGTCGCGCGGCTGGTCCAGCGGCTGCGCCTGCAGCAGCGCCGGGCTGCACACCGGGAACAGCGCGTCGTCGGCCAGCACCACCGCCTCCGTCCCGGGCACCGGTGCGTCCAGGTAGAACAGCGCCAGCTCGAAGGGCTCGCGCCGCATGTTCGGCGGCTGCTCCTGCGCCGTGACCGAGACCTGCAGCCCGGGGAAGGCGGCGCGCAGCCGGGCCAGGCGCGGCGCCAGCCACAGCTGGGCCAGGCAGGGCAGGGCGGCGATGCGGATCTCCTGCCGCAGCGACGCCGCCCGCATCTCCTGCACCGCCAGCCCCAGCGCGTCGAAGGCGCCGCCCAGGGCCGGCAGCACCGCCCGGCCGCGCTCGGTCAGCCGCAGCCCCTGGGCCAGGCGGATGAACAGGGGGTAGCGCAGCCACGCCTCCAGCGCCTTGACCTGCTGCGCCACCGCGCCGGCAGTGACTCCAAGTTCCTCCGCCGCGCGCAAAAAGCTTTCGTGCCGGGCCGCGGCCTCGAAGGCGCGCAGCGCGTTCAGCGGCGGCAGGCGGGGGCGGGGCGGCTGGACGGACATGGGATCAGGCCGAGATTTTCTATGCCAGGGCGCCAGAATTCCTGCTTTGCGCCGCCGCGTCCAGCGCGCCGATGCTGGGGCATGCAAGGCAGGGAGAGGACGATGCTGGAGCGGCGGGGCTGGGTGCCCGGAGAGACCGAGGATTTCGTGCAGGCGCTGGCGCGCGACGCCGCCGGCCGCGACGCGGACTCGACGGAGGCGGAGATCGCCCGGCTGGTGGCCGAGAACCGGCGGATCCATGAGCGCGACTGCGTCAACCTGAACCCCGCCACCAACGTCATGAACCCGAAGGCCGAGGCGGCGTTGGCCGCCGGCCTGGGCTCGCGCCCGTCGCTCGGCTATCCCGGCGACAAATACGAGATGGGGCTGGAGGCGATCGAGCGGATCGAGGTGATCGCGGCGCAGCTGGCGGCCGAGGTGTTCGGCGCCCGCTTCGCCGAGATCCGCGTCGCCTCCGGCGCCATGGCGAACCTTTATGCCTTCATGGCGACGGCGAAGCCGGGCGACCGCATCATCGTGCCGCCCGGGTCGATCGGCGGCCATGTCACCCACCACCAGCCGGGCGCCGCCGGCCTGTACGGGCTGGAGATCCACGCCGCGCCGGTCGACGCCGCCGGCTACACGGTCGATCTCGACGCGCTGTGCGACCAGGCCCGCCGCCTGCGGCCGGCGCTGATCACCATCGGCGGCAGCCTGAACCTGTTCCCGCACCCGGTGGCTGCGGTGAAGGCGATCGCGGACGAGGTCGGGGCGAAGCTGCTGTTCGACGCCGCCCATCTCTCCGGCGTGATCGCCGGCGGCGCCTGGCCGAACCCGCTGGCCGAGGGCGCCGACCTGATGACGATGAGCACCTATAAGAGTCTTGGCGGCCCCGCCTCCGGCCTGATCGTCACCAACGATGCCGATCTGGCGCAGCGGCTGGACGCCATCGCCTTCCCCGGCCTGACCGCCAATTTCGACGCCGCCAAATCGGCGGCGCTGGCGATCGCGCTGCTGGACTGGAAGGCGCATGGCCGGGACTATGCCGCGGCGATGGCGGCGACGGCGAAGGCGCTGGCCGACGGGCTGGCGCAGGCCGGGCTGCCGGTGTTCGCGGCGGATCGCGGGGCCACGACCTCGCACCAGCTCGCGCTGGAGGCGGCGCGCTGGGGCGGCGGCCAGGCGGCGGCGAAGCGGCTGCGCCGGGCCAACCTGCTGGCCTGCGGCATCGGCCTGCCGATCGACCCGGTCGAGGGCGACCTCAACGGCCTGCGCCTCGGCACGCCCGAGATCGTGCGCTGGGGCATGGGCCCGGCCGAGATGCCGGAGCTGGCGCAGCTGCTGGCCCGGGCGCTGCTCGGCAACACCGAGCCGGACTCGGTGGCGGGCGACGTCACCGCCTTCCGCAGCCGCTTCACCCGGCTGCACCACATGCGGTGAGGGGGTGGGCACCGGCCCATCCGCACCTGGAAACCCAGCCCTGCGGCGATCGGCGCTGGTGCGGGTGGCGTCCGATCTGGCCTTATGTCCGCATGGATATGACGGATGCCGATTCCATCGAGCCGATCGACGAGGCGATGATCCGGACCCTGGTCCACGCCTTCTACGGTCGTGTGCGCGGCGACGCGGTGCTGGGCCCGATCTTCGCCGGGGTGATCGGCGACGACTGGGCTCCGCACCTCGCCAAGATGTGCGATTTCTGGTCCTCGGTGATGCTGCGCAGCACCCGCTACCAGGGCCGGCCGATGCAGGCCCATGCCGGCGTTTCGGCGCTGCGGCCGGAGCATTTCCCCATCTGGCTCGGTCTGTTCCGCGCCACGGCACACGAGGTCTGCCCGCCCCGGGCGGCGGCGCGCTTCATCGAGCGGGCGGAGAAGATCGCCGAGAGCCTGCGCCTCGGCGTGATGTTCCAGCGCGGCATCCTGCCGGACACCCCGGCGCGCCGCGCGGGGTGAACCGGCTCAGCGCTTCGCCGCGAGGGCCGCGATCGCGAAGCCGGCGCCGACCACGGCCAAGCCGGCGACCACGGTGACGATGGTCAGGGCGACCGAGAGGTCGCTGCCCGAGGGGCCGAACAGGGCCAGCAGGCTGGCGCCCAGCCCGGCCAGCGAGATGCCGCCGACGGTCAGCAGCGACTGCAGGTCGGACGGGCTCTTCGAAACGGCCGCAACGCTCTTCGCGCGGCCTTCGGTGCGCGACAGGTCCATGACTTTCTCCAGGCGGGCCGGCTGAGCCAACCCGCGGCTGCCGTCTCCATTATGTCAGAGGTATTGTCCCTGACATAGGGCGCCCAGGGCCCGGAGTCAGCCCCCGGCCCGCATCCAGTAGTTGCCATAGAACGCAGACCAGCCCAGCGCGGCGAGCAACAGACGCACCCGCAGCGGCTGCATCCAGCCGGGCATGGCCGGCGTCAGGGCGTGCAGGATCGCCCCGGCGCCGGCCAGGGCGAGGAAGCGCGGCAGCCGCACCAGCGGCGTCAGCAGCGCCAGCTCCCAGATCGGGACACCCAGCCCCGGCGCGCTGGCGGCGGCGATCTTGTAGGGGATGCCGGTCAGGCTAGCCAGGATCATCACCCCCGCCAGGCCGGCGGCGGAGTCGGTGCCGGCCATCATCGCCTGCAGCCGGGCGATCATGGCCGGCGTGATCGCCGGCACGGCATCGACCAGCGCCAGCGCCGTCTGCGGCGCGTGGCTGGCGAAGACCGCCAGCGCGGTGCCGCCGACCACCGCCCCGGCCGCGGCGGCGATCGCGGCGCGCAGCCCCGCCCGCCAGCCCCGTGCCAGCGCGATCAACGACACCGGCACGTCCGGCACGACGAAGAACAGGCAGGCCTCGGCCACGCCCCACAGGAAGGCGAGCCACGTCAGTCCCATTCGGAAAACCTCGTGCCCTCCACGAGCTTCGCCATCGACGCCTCCAGCGCCTCGACGAAAGCATCCGTGTCCTCCGGCCGGTCGGCCAGAGGCGGGCCGACGAAGGCGTCGCAGAAGAACGGCACCGGCAGGAAGGCGCCGCGCGGCAGCACCTTGCCCAGCCCGTGCAGGTAGACCGGCACGATCGGCACGTCGGGCCGCCGCCGGGCCAGGTGGCAGATGCCCTTCTTGAAGCGCTGCAGCCGCTCCGGCTCACCGCGCGACCCTTCGGGGAACAGGATCAGGATGCAGCCGCGGTCCAGCGCCTCGACGCAGCCGGTCAGCGGGTCCTCGCCGCGCTCCCGCGCATGCCGGTCGAACGGCAGGATGCCCATGCAGTGGATCGAGAACCAGGCCATCGCCCGGCTGCTCATGAAATAGTCCGCCGCCGCCACCGGCCGCACCTTGTGCAGGATCCGGCTCGGGAACAGCGAGGTCAGGGCCACGGTGTCGGCATGGCTGTTGTGGTTGGCGACGACGATCGCCGGCCCGGTCATCGGCAGCCGCTCCGGGTTGCGGACATGCAGCCCCACGAACAGCAGCATCAGCGGCTTGGTCACCAGCCAGTGGAACAGCAGGCGCCACATCGCAGCCTCAGTAGTAGAAATAGCGCATGAAGTGGAAGAACAGCGGCGCCGCGAAGATCAGGCTGTCGATCCGGTCCAGCACGCCGCCGTGGCCGGGGATCAGCGTGCCGGTGTCCTTGATGCCGATGTCGCGCTTGACCGCGGAAACGGTCAGGTCGCCGAAGAAGCCGCTGACCGCCATCAGCGCTCCCGCCGCCAGCGCCATGTGCAGCGACAGCGGCGACAAGAGCGGCCCGATCAGCCCGGCGACCACGGTGGTGGTGACCAGGCCGCCGACGAAGCCCTCCACCGTCTTGTTCGGGCTGACCGACGGCGCGATCTTGTGCCAGCCGAAGATCCGGCCCCAGACATACTGCGCCACGTCGTTGCCCTGGGTCAGGATCAGCAGCAGGAGGAGCAGCCCGGCGCCGCCCGGCCCGGCCTCGCCCGCCTCCGGCAGCACGAACAGATAGGCGACATGGCCGATGGCGAAGACGCACAGCATCAGGCCCCAATGCAGCGTGCCCAGCGCGCGCAGGAAGCCGGTGACCTCGCCGCGCAGCACCATCATCGCCGGCACCACCATGAACAGGTAGACCGGCACCCAGATGATGAAGAAGCCGTACTGCTCCTGCGCGATCCACCACCATTGCGTCGGGATGGCCAGGTAGGCGACCAGCAGCACCGCGCGGTCGGCCCGCCGGGTCGGCACCACCGACAGGTACTCCTTCAGCGCCAGGTAGCTCACCACCGCCAGCACCACCAGCACCGCGATCGGGTTCAAGACCAGGGCGATGCCGCCGGCGATCACGATCACCCACCAGGACCGGATGCGCAGCCGCAGTTCGGTCCAGTCCTTCTCCGGCTTGCTGCGGCGCAGGAACAGCACGGCGCCTTCCGCGACGACCAGCACGACGACCAGCGCCCCCAGCGCCCAGGCCACAGTCGGGTCGACGGTCATGCCCCGATCTCCGCCAGCGCCGCGCGGACACGGTTCAGAATGGTGAGGATCGACAGCAGCAGCAGCGCCCCCAGCACCAGCGGCATCCACAGCGCCGGGGCCAGGATCTGGAAGTAGGCGGCGACGGCGAGGGTCGAGAAGGCCAGCGCCCGGTCGGACTTGCCGAAGGGCCCGTCATAGCGCCTGCCGGCGCCGATGGTGCGCGCCGCAATGCCTGCGGCCTCGCCGATCACCGCCAGCAGCACGATCAGCACCACCAGCCAGGGCGGCGCCGGCAGCAGCAGCGCCAGCGGCAGGTACAGCGCGGCATCCGACACCATGTCGCAGACCTCGTTCAGCAGGGCGCCCAGCGGCGTCGGCCGGAAGAACTCCCGCGCCAGCATGCCGTCGATGGCGTTCAGCGCCATCCGCAGCAGCAGGAAGGGCGGGTACAGCAGCAGCAGCCAGGGCCAGCCGGTGGCGGCGACCACGAGACCCAGCAGCACCGACAAGCCGGCGGCCGCCAAGGTCACGGCGTTGGCGCCGACTCCCTTCTCGGCCAGCCGCGCGGCGGTCGGGCGCAGCAGGCCCTGGAATCTCGGCTTGATGTCGTAGAGCGACGGCATGAACCCCCCGGCCGCATCATATCCGGCCAGGATGCCGGCGCCATCATGGCGGAACCGGGGCGGAGGCTGGGCCTCTCAGGTGGCGAGGCGCCGTCCGAACAGGATCACGCCCACCCCCACCAGGCACAAGGCCGCGCCGGCCAGGTCGAAGCCGTCCGGCCGGCTGCCCTCGACCGCCCAGAGCCAGAAGAGGGAGGCGGCGATGTAGATCCCGCCATAGGCGGCATAGGCCCGCCCGGCGAAATCGGACTCCACGCGGGTCAGGGCCAGGGCGAACAGGATCAGGCTGGCCGTCCCCGGCAGCGCCCACCACGGGCTGCGGTCCAGCCGCAGCCAGGCCCAGAAGGCGAAGCAGCCGCCGATCTCGGCGAAGGCGGCCAGGATGAAGGCGAGGATCGTGGTCACGGCCGGCCGCCGTTGTCCTGGGCCAGCCCGTCCAGCAGCAGCCGCAGCAGGGCCAGGGCGAAGGCGTCCATGTTCGCGGCGCGGTCGGCGCTGCCGGTCGCCAAGGTCGCCGCCAGAGTCCGCGGGCCGCAGATCGCGATGCAGCTGTGCCCGGCGGGGTCGCCGTAGCGGTTGCCGGTGGGGCCGGCCGCGCCGGTCTCGGCGATGCCCCAATCCGCCTGGAAGCGGTCCCGCACCGTCCGCGCCAGCAGCGCCGCATAGGGCTCGGTCGACGGGCGCAGGCCGACCATCTCAGCGTCGCCGATCGCCAGCAGCGCCCGACGGGCCGCCGCGGTGTAGACCACGGCCCCGCCCTGGAAATAGGCGCTGGCCCCCGGCACGGCCAGCAGCGCGGCCGACACCAGCCCGCCGGCGGAGGATTCGGCGACGGCGATGGTCTGCCGCCGGGCGGTCAGCAGTTGCGCCGATGCCTCGGCGGCTGCGGCGATGGTGTTCATCCGGTCCTCGATCCTTCGGTCCGACGGCAGGATGCATCGGATCCTGCCGCGCATCCTAGCGGCGGCTGACGTCAAGCATCGATTCCGGTTTGACAGGTCGGGCGGCGCCGCGCAGCTTCGCCCGCGGACCATCGCCCCCTGAAGGACACCCCGATGTCGACCGTGATCACGCCGCCGCCGCAGACCCTTGTCCCGGTGCTGGGCAGCGACGCCGCCTTTCCCGTCGGCCGCATCTTCTGCGTCGGCCGCAACTACGCCGCCCATGCCCGCGAGATGGGCCACGACCCGGACCGGGAGCCGCCGTTCTTCTTCGCCAAATGGGCCGATGCGGTGGTGCCGACCGGCAGCACCATCGCCTATCCGGCGGCGACCAGGGACCTGCATCACGAGATCGAGCTGGTGGTGGCGATCGGCGCCGGCGGCACCGACATCGCGGCGGAGCGTGCGCTCGGCCATGTCTGGGGCTATGGCGTCGGGCTCGACATGACCCGCCGCGACCTCCAGGCCGAGGCCAAGAAGCTGGCCCGGCCCTGGACCATGGCCAAGTCCTTCGACCAGTCGGCGCCGCTGTCGCCGCTGCGTCCGGCGGCTGAGATCGGCCATCCGTCCGAGGGCGCGATCTGGCTGAAGATCAACGGCGAGATTCGCCAGTCCGGCGACCTGGCCGACCAGATCTGGCCGGTGCGGGAGATCATCGCCCATCTGTCGCGGCTGGTGGCGCTGCGCCCCGGCGACCTGATCATGACCGGCACGCCGGACGGCGTCGGCCCGGTCAAGCCGGGCGACCGGCTGGAGGGCCATGTCGACGGCGTCGGCGATCTCGCCGTGACCTACCGCTGATGGCCACCTGCTGATGGACGGGGACGACCTGGCCGCGGTGCTGGCCGATGTCTGGGCCCGGCTCGGCCGCGCCACCGGCGAACGCCGCCGCACCACCGGCCGGGTCGCCCTCGCCACGCTGAACGCCCGCGGCGGGCCGGCGCTGCGCACCGTGGTGCTGCGCTCGGCCGACCCGGCGGCGCGGCGGCTCGAGATTCACACCGACCGCCGCTCGGTGAAGGTGGCGGAGATCGGTGCCGATCCCGCCGTGGCGCTGCTGCTCTACGAGGCGGCGGACGAGGTGCAGATCCGGGTCGAAGGCCGGGCTCAGCTGCTGCCGCCGGGTGCCGCGCTCGACGCCGCCTGGGCGGCGACGCCGGGGCCGATCCGCGCCGCCTACCGCATGCCCGGGCCGCCCGGCACCGCGATCGCCGACCCCGCCCTGCCGCCGCCTTCGACCGACGGGTCCGAGGCGGGCCGCGAGAACTTCGCCGTGATCGTTCTGGCGGTCGACCGCATCGACTGGGTCCGCCTGGTCCCCGGCGCCGACCGCCGCGCCCAGTTCGACTGGACCGGCGGAACGGTGCAGGCGAGCTGGCTCATTCCCTGACGACACCGATCTCGCAAGCCCGGGCGATGTTCGGCAGCCAGCCCTGGCAGAAGTCCAGATAAGTCCGGACGATCGTCGACGGGTGGCGGTGCGGCGGATAGACCAGGTGCAGCGGCCATTCCGGCAACGGGTGCCGCGGCAGCAGCGGCACCAGTCGCCCGTCACGGATCGGTCCCGCCGCCAGGAAGGGCGGCAGCTCCGTCACCACGTCGCCGCCGAGCGCGCGGCTGGACAGAAAATGGTAGTCGTTGGCGGTCAGCACCGCCCGAGGCACCACCACCTGCCCGCCCAGGTCCCAGCGGGCCGGGGCATCGATGCGCGTCGACCACACCGCGCAGGGAAAGCGGTGCAGCGCCTCGGGGTCGGCCGGCAGGCCCAGCCGCTCCACCAGTTTCGGGCTGGCGACGAGGACGGTGCGGAACGACAGCACATGCCGCGCCACCATGGTCTCGTGGACGATCGCGCCGACGCGCAGGGCGACGTCGATGCCGTCCTCGATCAGATCCATGCGCCGCTCGGTCGAGGTGACATGGATCTGGATGTCCGGATAGCGGCGCTGGAACGCGGCCAGCAGCTCCCACCACGGCTCGAAGGTCTGGGGCAGCGACAGGCGCAGGCGCCCCTTCAGCCGGGCCTGGTCGCTCGCCACGGCCTGCTCGGCCTCCAGCAGCGCCTCGATGCCGCCTCCGGCATGCTCGTACAGCCTGGCTCCGGCATCGGTCAGCCTGGTGCCGCGGGTCGACCGCTCCAGCAGCTGTACCTTGAGCTGCCGCTCCAGCTCGCGGATGCGGCGGCTCAGCGTCGGCAGCGGGGTGCCCAGGCGGGCCGCCGCCGCAGACAGGCTGCCCGCCTGGACGACCGCGACGAACATGCGGGCGGCGTTCAGATCCATGCGGGCCAGCCTATCATATCCGGTAGGCCGGTTGTCATCGGTGCCGGTTCATTTCCAGATCCGGCAGGCCTACTTGTTGCGCGGGCTCCGCATCACCTGGAAAGCACCATGACGAAGACCTGCAGAAGGATCCTCGCGGCCATGTCCCTGTTGCTGGCGAGTCCCGCCGCATCGGCGCAGTCGGCGCCCGCCGTGCCGGTCACCGTCGACACCTACAGCCGGGCCCAGACCGATGTGAACTTCGCCGGGGTGGTGAAGGCCGGCGGCTTCGGGACGTTCAAGCACGGCCGCGAGCTTGCCCCTCCGGTCCAGCAGGGCATCGTCCGCCCCAACCGCGACACCCTCTATTCCTTCGCGATCCTCGACCTCGATGCCGGGCCGGCGACGGTCACGCTGCCGGACCCCGGCCAGCGCTTCATGGGCATGCAGGTCGTCAACGAGGACCAGTACACCCGGGCAACCTTTTATGATGCTGGCCCGCACATCCTGACCCGCGAGGCGGTCGGCACGCGCTACGCCATCGTCGTGGTCCGCTTCCTGGTCGATTTCTCGAGCCGGGACGACGTCGCCCGGGTCCACGCCCTGCAGGATGCGGTCACGCTCGGCCAGGACCGTCCCGGCAGCTTCGAGGTCCCGGACTGGGACCAGGCCAGCCTCAGGACGATCCAGGCGGCGCTGCAGCAGCTCGGCACCACCGTGTCCGACACGCGCCGCATGTTCGGCGCCGGCCCGGATGCCGTCGACCCGGTCCGGCACCTGATCGGCAGCGCCATGCTGTGGGGCGGCTATCCGGAGAAGGACGCGCTCTATCTCCCGACCACGCCGGCCCGGAACGACGGCACCACCATCCACCGGCTGACGGTCGGGACCGTGCCGGTCGACGGCTTCTGGTCGCTGACCGTCTACAACAGCGCCGGCTATCTCCAGGCGAATCCGGAGAATGTCTATTCGGTGAACAGCCTGACGGCGAGGAAGAACCCGGACGGCACGGTCACCATCCAGTTCGGCGGCTGCGGCGGCACGGTCGACAACTGCCTGCCGATCACGGCGGGGTGGAACTACACCGTCCGCCTGTTCCGGCCGCGGGCCGAGATCCGCGACGGCGGCTGGGCCTTCCCCCCGGCTCAGCCGGAAGGCTGAGCCCAGCGTCAAATCGGCTCAGCCGGAAGGCTGAGCTCCAGTCTGTGCGCAATCTTGGGAAACGAAAAAACCGTCCGGGCGGTTTGCGTTACGTCATGCCCGATGCTAGGTTGAGCGCCCATTCGACAGAAGGGCGACGCGATGGCGCAGCAGATTCCCCTACCCGTGCCGGACCGCACCGGACGCGCGGCGGGCAGCGGCCGGACGGCGGATCCCCGGGCTGCCGACCTGGTGTCCGAATGCAGCTGGGTCTCCCGGCCGGCGGCGGCACCGGCGGAGCCGCTCGGATTCATCTTCCCCTGCTGCGCCGTGCGGTTCGTGTCTTCGTCGCCGGGCGCCGAGCCGTCGGCGGAAGATCCCGCCTGAGGCGTCACGCCCCGGCGCCCTGCCGTTCGAAATGCTGCCGCAGCAGCCGGGCGTTGCGGCGGTTGGCCTTCAGCCCGATGTCCAGGATGTCGCCCAGCACCGGCACGGTGCCGAGGGCGACGTCGAGCACGACATTGCCGGCCATCATCGCCAGCACCCGGTTCGGCGCGCCCAGGCGCCGGGCCCGCAGGATCAGCCAGGCGGAGAGCAGTCCGCCGGCGGCATCGCCCAGCCCCGGCACCAGCCCGATGACGGCATCGAGGCCGAAGCGCCAGCCCAGCAGCGGCAGGCGCCAGCGCGAATCCAGGAGCGTGGCGAGACGGTCCAGTCGATCCAGTTCGGCGGCGTGGTCCAAGGCGCGGTCCTGCACGATCATCGGCCGGCGGATGAGATGGGGGCGCAGCAGGCGGATGTCGAGCGTCGGCTTGGAGGCCTTCGGGACATTGGATCCTGGTCATGCGACAGCCGGCGTCGACGGGTCACGAAGGTCCGGCCAGACACCGGGCCGGCCGCTCTATCGCCATCGCAGAACGCTGCGCAACCAAGTGTTGGCTATCTCTTTCCAAGAGGTTAATAATGTAGCTATTGCCAATCTCCAATTCAGAGGGAATCATGTATAAACCGGGAGGAACAATAGCAGAGACACTCACTCGCATACAAAGCAAGAGTTACGTCCTTCCGGCGATCCAGAGAGAGTTTGTCTGGAAGCCAGAGCAAATTGAGCGACTGTTTGATAGCTTGATGCAAGGTTATCCATTTGGAACATTTTTATTCTGGAAAGTCGAGGCGGAAACGAGTGGGAAATTCAAATTCTACGATTTTGTTCTGAACTATCACCAGCGCGACGCCGCCCACTGTCCGGAGCTGGGCATCATCCATCACCAGAGTGTTACTGCGGTTCTGGATGGCCAGCAGCGCCTTACGGCTCTCAATATCGGGTTGCGCGGATCGATGGCCATCAAGCAGCCAAACAAATGGTGGACGAATCCAGATGCCTTCCCTGTACGGAAACTCCGACTTGATCTTCTGGCGCCGTCATCGCCCGATGAGGATGGGGTCCGGTATCGGTTTCGGTTCCTGGACGATCAGCAGGCTGAGCGCGATGAGGCTGCGCATTGGTTTCTGGTTTCCGATGTTCTTGGGATGAAGGACGGGCCAGCGATGGTCTCGGCCTTGCGAAAGCGGGGACTTGATGGTGATGCGCTGGAAGCGGCCTATACGGGAGTCGACCGCCTGCATCGCATCGTTCACGCCCACAACCTGGTCAATTATTACGAGGAAGAGACTCAGGATCTGGAGCGCGTACTCAACATCTTCATTCGGCTTAATTCCGGAGGAACGATTCTTTCTTATTCAGATCTGCTGCTCAGTATTGCTGTTGCACAGTGGAAGCAGGTCGATGCCCGGGCCGAGATTCACAGACTTGTGGACGAGTTGAATCGGATAGGGACCGGCTTCGCTCTCAGTCAGGACTTTGTGCTTAAGGCCGGGTTGATGCTGGCAGACATTGCCTCCGTAGGGTTCAAGGTCGAGAACTTCACGACGACGAACATGCTGGTTCTGGAGGCGAATTGGCCCGCAATCCGGTCGGCGCTGGTCCGCACCGTCGAACTCGCCTCGAGCTTCGGACTCAACGGGCAGACGCTCAGGGCTGACAGCGCACTCCTGCCAATCGCCTACTATCTCTACAAACGGAATGCTCCTGCGAATTATGTATCTCACAGCCAGTTCGCCGATGATCGAGAAGCGATCAGGTGCTGGCTTGTGAGGTCGCTCATCAAGGCATCGGGCATTTGGGGGAGCGGTCTCGACACGCTTCTGACCGCGCTTCGCGAGGGAATTCAGACGAGCGATCTTTTGACATTTCCGGTAGAACAGTTGCGCCAAGTCATGAGTCAGCGTGGTAAATCATTGACTTTCGAGCCGGCCGAGATCGAAGACCTTCTGCATCTGGAGTACGGCGACAAGCGAACATTTCCGTTGCTGTCTCTGCTGTTTCCGTTTGTCGATTTGCGCAATCAATTTCATATGGATCACGTGTTTCCGATCTCACGCTTCACACCGGCGCGGCTGCAGCGGCAAGGTTTCGGCGAAGCCGACATTGATACGCTTGCACGTCATGCGAACACCCTACCGAACCTCCAGTTGCTCGATGGTGCGATCAACATCGAGAAGCGGGCCATTATGCCAAAGGAGTAGCTTGCTCAGGTTTATCAGGATTCTTCCACACAGCAGCATTATCTGACCAAGCACGAACTCGGCGAGCTACCTTCCGATCTTCAAGGTTTTGAGGAGTTCTACAGCCAGAGACGGGACCGGCTCCGAAAGAAGCTGGCGGCGATGCTTTCAAGTGCGGCGACTCCCATCGAGACGGCCGCCGCCGCTCTCTGAGGTCGCGCCGGCGGAGAGAGGCGTGCTGCGGCATCGCCCCTAGTGGCGGCCGCTGGCCTCTCCCGGCCTCACTTCGGGCGCGGCTGCGGCGGGCCGGCGCGGCGCCGAGCCCGTCCTGGCCGATGCCGGTGGCTTAGCTTCTCGCCGGCAGTGCCAGGGCGGTCTTGCTCTCCTCTTCGAAATTCACCCAGCCGCGGAGGCCCTGCATCCCGACGAACAGCTTCTGCGCCCGCGACGCGGTACCGCGCGGCAGGTAGCCGTCCTTCAGCTTGCACTTGAACGAGATCTCGGCCACCCGGGGGGCGGCGGTCTCGGCCTCGAAATACCAGAGCGTCAGGGCAAACTTGGCCGTGACGCCGTCGCCGAGATCGACTTCCGCATCCTTGAACACCAGTTCGCTGATGGTCGGCCCCGGACGCAGCGCAGCGTCCGACCGGATCTCGTCCACGGAGGTCAGCACCAGATTGCCGAGCAGCGTCGGATGGAGCTCCAGGACGTCACCCAGGCAATTGATGGCAGGGCCGTCCGGCACCGGTTGCGTCGTCGAAACGGAAAATCGGCTGCGCATGGAGCGAGGCTCGGCGACTGCGATGCTGCGGTCCCCGGATGGCTGCGTCACCGAGACCTGAAGCGGCGCGATATCCTCTTCGAACTCCGTGTCGAAACCCGGTTGAGATCCCGGCAGGGCCGTGTCCGCGGCAACGAACAGATCGGTGGTTCGCAGCTTCAGGGTCAGCTCCGGCTTCGCCGCCTCGTTCCCGTCCTCATCGATGTCGACGCGCTCCCGCAGAATGTAATCAGCGCGGTTCAGAAGATGACTGCCGGTATCCCGGAACATGATTGTCCGGCGTTTTGCCGGGTCGAAGCCCCTTCCGTGCCGGGATTTTCCGTCCTTTTTCTTGTCCAGGTGATCTCGGACGATCGACTCGATCTGGACATTCCAAAACTGATTGGCCTTCTCCAGCGACATCTCGCCGGCGAAGCAATCGGGTTTGAGCAGCAGCTTATACTCCCTTGCTTTCAGGGGAGTGCATCGGTTCATGAAATGCCTCCAATATCAATAAAGCCGACCCCTGGCCGGCGCTATGGTCCGGGTGAGGCGGCCTAGGTGCGAAAGTTCGAGGGGACGATCTTCTTGTCCATGTACTCGTTCAGCCAGAGGCGGTAGGCGGCCGATGTCTTGCCGCCGGCCTTCGTGATGTACTTGTCGGCAGCGGCGGCGCCGACCTGGCCGACCAGCTTGGCGCGGGTGTAGGTCTTCGAGCCGTTCAGGAACCCGGTCGCACCGGCCGCCCCCTCGTGATGGGCGAGATACATGTACCGGGCCCGCTGGTCGTCCGTCAGGCTCTTCGGCAGGACGCCGGCCTTGTCCAGCGTCTTGAGATTGTCGACACCGTACTCGGCCGCCGAGACGATCGACAGCAACGGATCGAAGCGCAGCTTCAGCAGGTCGGCCTTCTTGCCGGCGGCGATCTTGTTGGCGGCGGTGATCAGGCCGGCCGCCTTGCCGTGCGTGTTGAGGAGGTGGGCAGGGTTCCTGGCGTGGCCTGCCCAGGTGTTTTCCAGGAACTGGGTCATGCCGCCGGCCTTCGATGTCGGATTGTAGGAGTCCTGGTCCCACTGGCCCTTGTTGGCTCCCGAACCGATCTTGGCCGCTTCGGCGTCGATCAGCGCCGCGATCGCCGAGCCGTCGATGCCGGTGGCCTTCTCCGCGGCCTGGATTTCGCCGCGATAGACATCGTTCTTGCCGAGCTTGAGTGCCATGCTGAAATTCCTCATCGAAATAAAGAGCAGTATTGGATTTGGTCGCGTTCTTGACTTCCAAGGCCGTGGCGACGATGCGGCACGCCTCCTCTAGGAAAATTTGTGCTCGAAAAAGCCGAAACAGTAAAAAGCCGACGGTATCGCAATAGGCCGAGCGCGAACGCCGGGAGATATAGTGCCAGAATAGTGTCGGTTGGGCAACGCCACCCGGTTGACGGGAGCCGGCGCCGCCGGCGGACGTTGCCCGTCCGCTCGCGTCGCGATGCATTCGCAGAAAATTTTGCGCGAATTATGAAAATGGATATCGCCGGAATCAGGTGATAGCCTTCAGTTCTTTTCGAGATCCAAGCATTCGGTTGTTGAGACCGATTCCTATTCTGATTTCCGCCAGTGATCGGCAAGCCACCGGCAAATGATGTGGTGCGTTATGCAAAAATCAGTCGAACCAGCGGATTGGGGCATGGCGCGGCGGCATAAGGCCCTGCGCCGGGGCTGGGCCGGTCTTCTCATCGCCGCCGGCACCATGCTGTTCGCCACCCTGGGCGTCGCCGACCCGGCCCGCTGCACCGCCGAGCAGGCCCAGCCGCTGGTCCCGACGGACCCGGCGCTGTGCCAGAGCCTGATCGCCGCCGTGCGCGACCCGTCGGCCCTGCCGCTCAACCAGTACGAGGACAAGCTCAACCAGTTCTTCGGCAATTACTGCCATCGCGACACCGCCTCCGGCTGGCGCCGCGACAAACATGTCCGCGACGCCGGCCCCTTCACCGCGGCCCTGGCGGCGGGCGCCTGGCAGGGCACCGGCTTCGGCACCCATACCCCGGTGGTGATCTGGTACTCGCCCGACATGGCCGACTGGCTGGTCAAATACCGCTCCGGCGAGGATGCCGGGTCGAACCCGCCGCCACCGGTGCCGGACGGGGCGATCATGGTCAAGGAGATGTTCCCGTACCCGGCCGCCGCCTGCGCCGATGTCGACCCGCTCAAGCTGCTCCCGACCTCCGGCGCCGCGGTCATGATCCGCGACGGCAAGGCCTCGCATGACGGCTGGTTCTGGGGCTGGTACGGCTTCGGGCCGAACGGCGGCTGGTCGCCCGACTGGCCGCCCAGCCCGAACAACCTCCTGGGCAATATGGGGTTCGCCCAGTACTGCATGAACTGTCACGCCTCGGCCAAGGACAACCTGACCTTCGCCTCGCCGCGCAACATCGAGGGCGAGCCCGGGCGGCCGCTGGTCTATCTCAGCCAGTCCTGGTTCTCGGCGCCGTCGCCGCCGGCCCATCACCGCGCCGTCACGCTGCCGCCGGACGAGGTGAAGCGGCTGGGCGAGCCGCTGTACCAGGCCGACCAGGCGGTCGACCAGGCCTTGCGCGCCTATCTGCTGCAGATGCCGACCTGGGACACGGTCACCAACATGCCGTCGGCGACCTACGACAACACCTGGGTCGGCGCCGGCGGCCCGCGCCCGGCGGACCAGTTCGTCACCTCCACCCAGTGTCTCGGCTGCCACGACGCCGGCAGCACCGGGCTGCAATTCGACATGACCGTGCCGAACCCGCATGGCGACAACCTGATCAACCTGTCGCCCTACGGCACCTGGCGCAGCTCGCCGATGGGGCTGGCCGGGCGCGACCCGTTCTTCTTCGCCCAGCTGGCCAGCGAGATCCAGACCTTCCATCCGGACTCGAAGGGCGTGGTCGAGGACACCTGCCTCGGCTGCCATGGCATCCAGGGCCAGCGGCAGCTCCACATCGACCGCTTCGCCCAGGCCGACGAGTGCGCGCCCTTCACCCGCGACATGGTGAACGCGGTGCCGTGGCCGGTCGCCGACGAATTCGCGAAATACGGCGCGCTCGCCCGCGACGGCATCTCCTGCACCTCGTGCCACCGCATGGCGCTGGGCCCCGCCGCCGCCGGCGTCGCCGACGCGCCGGAGAATGCCTGCATCGCCCAGCGGCAGGAGTTCCTGAACCCGCACAACACCGGCTTCGCCCGCACCTTCACCGGCAGCTTCTTTGTCGGCGCGCCCGACACGCTGATCGGCCCGTTCGACAAGCCGCAGGTGAAGCCGATGCAGGCGGCGCTCGGCATCACGCCGGAGCACAACGCGACGATCACCACCTCCGAAATCTGCGGCACCTGCCACACCGTGCATCTGCCGGTGCTGCAGGACGGCAACGTCGTCACCCGTATCTACGAGCAGACGACCTATCCGGAATGGGCGTTCAGCGCCTATCGCACCGGCACCTCGCCCGACGGCCCGCTGCCGCTGGGGCCGGGCAGCCTGGCCCAGTCCTGCCAGGGCTGCCACATGCCGTCGAAGTCTGCGGACGGCACGCCGGTGCGCAGCAAGATCGCCAGCATCCAGGAATACAGCAATTTCCCGGAGGCCGAGAACAACCTGGGGCCGGAGGACATCGACCTGCCCGTCCGCGACGGCTTCGCCGCCCACACCCTGGTCGGGCTGAACGTCTTCCTGATCAAGATCGCGCAGCAATTCCCCGACGTGCTCGGCATCCCCACCCCGGACCCGATGATGGGCACCCGCGGCGTCGACCCGCTGGTGCGGACCGAGCAGGCGATGCTCGACCTCGCCAGCACCGGCACCGCCGAGGTGGCCGTGACCGGTCTCTCGACCGCCGGCGGCACGCTGCAGGCGACGGTGACGGTGCGCAGCGAGACCGGCCACAAGCTGCCCTCCGGCGTCGGCTTCCGCCGCGCCTTCGTGGAGTTCCAGGTGCTGGACCAACTCGGCAACACGCTCTGGGCCTCCGGCCGCACCAATGCGGCCGGCGCCCTGGTCGACCAGTCCGGCCAGGCGCTCGACGGCGAGTACTGGTGGATGGACGACTGCTCGTCCCGCATCCAGCCGCTGGCGCGGCTGCACCAGCCGCACTACCAGCGCATCACCGGCCAGGACCAGGCCCAGATCTATCAGGAGCTGGTGTCGACCCCGCCGCCGGACGCCACGGCCGCGATGTGCGGGCCGGGCACGGAGGCGCAGGGCATGCTGACCACCAGCTTCCTGTCGATCTGCAACACGGTGAAGGACAACCGCATCCTGCCGCACGGCTATCTGCCGCTGGCCGACCGCACCGAGATCGCCAAGGCCCTGGGCGCGACCGAGGACCTGGCCAAGGAATCCGGCCCGACCGCCGTCGACGACGACCCCGATTACGTCACCGGCGGCGGCGACAGCCTGGTGTACGAGGTCCCGCTCGCCGACCTTCCGGCCGGCAGCCGGCCGGCGTCCGTCCAGGCCATGCTGTACTACCAGGCGACGCCGCCCTTCTACCTGCAGGACCGCTTCTGCACGGCCAAGGGCGAGGACCCGGAGCGGCTGAAGTTCCTGGTCGGCCACCTCAACATCGACGGCACCCAGCTCGCCGGCTGGAAGCTGCAGGTCTCCAGCGGCCAGATGGCGGTGCCCTGAGGCCGAGGAGGACGGTCCGGATTCCGGACCGCCCGCGCCGGCCGGCCGTGCTAGGGTGCCGGCATGGCGGGATACGGTCAGTTCTGTGCGGTGGCGCGCGCCCATGAGGTGCTGGGCGGGCGCTGGACGCTCTTGGTGGTGCGCGAGCTCTTGTGCGGCAGCCGGCGCTTCAACGACGTCCGCCGCGGCATCCCACGGATCTCGCGCACCATGCTGTCGGAGCGGCTGCAGGAACTCGCCGCGATCGGCGCGGTCGAACGGATCGAGCCCGGGCCCGAATACGTCCTCACCGAGGCGGGGCGGGAGCTGGCGGGGCTGGTCGGCGCGCTCGGCCATTGGGGCCAGCGCTGGCTGCCGCGGCGGCCGGAGGCGGAGGATCTCGACCTCGAGCCGCTGCTGGTCGACCTGCGCCGGCGGGTCGATTTCGAGGCGCTGCCCCGCGACCCGCTGGTGGTGCGCTTCGAGATCCGCGGCCACCCACAGCACTTCCTGCTGCTGACGCCGGCCGAGGCGTCGCTGTGCACGCACAATCCGGGCTTCCCGGAGCCGCTCTGCGTCCAGGGGCCGCTCGCCGCCCTGGTCGCCTGGTGGCGCGGCGATGCCGGCTTCGCCGAGGCCCGGCGGATGGGCCTCGCGGTGCAGGGGCCGCGGGTCCTGGCGCGCGCCTTCCCGGGCTGGTTCCTGCGCTACCAGCTGGCCGGCATCGCCCCGGCGGCCGTGCCGTCATGAGCACGGCGAGCGACGCCCGTTTCTGGGACCGGACGTCACGGCGCTATGCCAAGGGTGCGATTGCGGACCAAGCCGGATATGACCGCACGCTGGACCGCACCCGCGCTCTGCTGGGATCGAGCGACCGGGTGCTGGAGCTGGGCTGCGGCACGGGCACGACGGCGCTCCGGCTTGCCGGCGCCGTGCAACGCTATCTCGCGACCGACATCTCCGCCGGAATGATCGCGATCGCCGAGGAGAAGCACGCCGCCGACCCGATCCCGGCGCTGTCCTTCCGCACCGCGACCGCGGAGGCGCTGGACCCCGGGATCGGGCCGTTCGACGCCGTCCTGGGGTTCAACTATCTCCATCTGGTCCGCGACCTGCCCGGCACGCTGCGCCGCATCCATGCCCTGCTCGCGGCGGAAGGCTTGTTCATCTCCAAGACGCCCTGCGTCGGGGACATGAACCCGCTCATCCGGCTGGTGTTGCCGGCGATGCGCGCGGTCGGCAAGGCACCCTATGCCGGCGTCTTCCGGGCGGCGGCGCTGAGCCGGCTGATCGGGGCCGCCGGCTTCGACATCCTCGCCGTTGAAAGCCACGCCACCAAGGGCGACGACGGCCGCCCCTACATCGTGGCGCGCAAGCGATGACGTGAACGGCGGTCCGGATTCCGGACCCCACGCGCAGCCGCTGCCGCGCCAGAACTCCCGTCGACATCCTCGCAACCGGAGCCGACCCATGCCCATCGATGCGCTGCTGGCGCTGTGCCTCTTCGCCTTCGTGACCTCGATCACGCCGGGGCCGAGCAACCTGATGCTGCTCGCCTCCGGTGCCAATTTCGGCCTCCGGCGCACCCTGCCGCAGGTGGCCGGCATCACCCTCGGCTTCACCGCGCTGCTGCTGGCGGTCGGGCTCGGCCTCGGCGCCGCGCTGGCGGCCTGGCCGGCGCTGCACACCGGCCTCCGGGTCGCGGGCGCCGCCTATCTGCTCCATCTCGCCTGGCGCATCGGCCGGTCGCGATCGTTCGGCGCGGGCGGCGAGGCCAGGCCGCTGACCCTGTGGCAGTCGGCCGCCTTCCAATGGGTCAACCCGAAGGCCTGGGCGGTGGCGGCGACGACCATGGCGGTCTACGCCAGCCCCGAGGCGCCGCTGCTGTCGGTGCTGCCGATCTGCGCCGCCTTCGCCCTGGTCAACCTGCCCAGCATCCTGGCCTGGGCCGGCTGCGGCCTGGCGCTGCGGCGCCTGCTGTCCGATCCGGCCCGGCTGAGATGGTTCAACCTGGCCATGGCCGTGCTGCTGGCGGCGACGCTGTGGCCGATGCTGGCGTGAGGGGAGCGCCCGCCCCGCCTCGCGTCAGGCGGCGGCCTGGACCGCGGACAGCTTCCAGTCGGCGCGGTTCTGGCGGGCGAAGGTCCAGATCTCGACGGTCTCGGTCGGCTTGTCGGCATCGCCCTCGACGATCCGCCCGGTCGCCCGGTCGCGCGTGGCGTCGACGCTGGAATACCGCATCGCGACGGTGGCGTAGTCGGTGTCGCCCTCGCGCCAGGATTCGGCCAGGTCGCCCTGCAGCAGGCGGACATCCGACACCTCGTTCTTCACGCCCCGGGTCGCGTTCTCGCCGAGCTCCTCGGCGAAATACGACATCACCTCCGGGGTGGTGCGGGCGCGCAGGCCGGCGAAATCCTCCGCCGCATGGGCGGCCTGGATCTCGCCGAGCAGCCGCTCGAAGGCATTGAAGTCCGAACCGTCGAGGCCGACCCCGTCCTTTGGCGCACCGCGTGCGGCACTCTCCGGCCGCCCCGAACCCGCAAGCCCCGGAACGGGACCGCCGGCGGCCTCGCCGCCCATGGCGGACATCGACGGGCCGGCATAGGCCGGACGGGGCGCGCGGCTGAAGAAGCGCCGGAACGCCATCACGGCCAGGACGACCAGGCCGATCTGCAGCACCAGCCCCATCAGCCCGGCGGCGCCGCCGAAGCCGTGGCCGAGCAGCATGCCCACGAGCCCGCCGACCGCCAGGCCGCCGAGGATGCCGCCGAAGCCGCCGAACCGGCCGGGGCTCTGGACGCCCGCCCCCGGCTGCGTTTGACCCAACTGGGCCGGGCCCGGCTGGGCCGCCGTCTGCGTGCGCGGCGTCATCGACCGGTCGATCGGCGCCGCGGTGCCGGGTGCGGTGGGGGTGGCGGGCGGCGCCTGGAAGGTCCGCACGCCGCGGCTGCCGAAGCCGCCCGAATTCACGCGGCGGGCGTCGGCCTGGTCGACGGCGACCAGCAGCACGCCGAGCCCGAGAACGAGGCTGGCGACGAGTCTGCCCAGGCGGCTGCGGAAGAGGCTCATCTCGGTCTCGCCATCCATGTTGGTCTCGGTGCCCGCGACATATGGGGAGTTTCGCGCCCGATTTGAGGGGGGGACCGGCCCGCTCGGTCCTCCAATTCCAGGGTTGGCCGCCGCGGCCGTCGGTGACTACACTCGGCGGGCAGCGAGAGGGCACGCGTGTCCACCACGAGCCCGCCATGGCCGATCGCGAACGGTCGTCAAATCATTGCTGAGTGCTGGGGGGATTGCGTTTCATGAATAAGACCATCGACCGATGCCCGCATTGCGGCGCCTCCGCGCTGGAGGTCCTGGTCGAGATCGAGAAATACAGCTACCTGATCCGCCCGACCGAGTTCGAGAGCATCTGGCGCACGGTGCCGATGACGGTGGGCCTGTGCCATGGCTGCGGCACCGCGATGCAGCTGCTGCCGCCCGACCGCGAGGCGCTGGACGAGATCTACAGCAAATATTACGGCTCCTACCCGACCTTCGCCTCGGACCCCGAGATGGACGAGCGCCACCGGGAGTTCCTGGAGTTCCTGGTCGCCGGCGGCCTGCCGATGTCGGGCCATGCGCTGGAGATCGGCTCCTATGACGGCCGGTTCCTGGCCCGGCTGCAATCGGCCGGCATGACGGTGCAGGGCTGCGACCCGAACGCCGCCGCGGCGGCCGAGGCCGAGCGCGCCTTCGGGGTCGAGACGACGCTGGAATACTTCACGCCCGACACCTTCCCGGCGGACAGCTTCGACTTCGTCAGTGCCCGCCTGGTGCTGGAGCACGTCACCGAGCCCGACAGCTTCCTCGGCGGCCTGCAGAAAGTGGTGCGGACCAACGGCCATGTCGCCCTGGAGGTGCCGGATTGCGGCATCGTGATGGCGGAGGGCGCGCCGTTCTGGATGTACGAGCACCCGAACTACTTCACCGCGACCTCGCTGCTGCGGGCGATGCGGCGGCACGGCTTCGACGGCACGGTGACCTCGCACAAGGGCATCCTGCGCGCCGTCTGCCGCAACACCGGCGAGGCCAGCCTGCCGACCGACGACGTGGCCGTCGACGTCGCCCTGGCGCATGAGTTCCGCCGGAAGTACCGCGACTATGTCGCGCGCTACGACGCCGTGCTGGCGGAGGTCCGCCGGCAGGGGCTGCCGATGGCGGTCTACGGCATCGGCAACTACTTCACCAACCTGCTCAGCTCGACCTCGCTCGACCACTCCGAGATCGTCGCGATCTATGACGGCAATCCGAAGAAATGGGGCCTCGAGATCGAGGGCCTGGGCCTGCCGATCCAGTCGCCCGACGGCGTCAACGACGGCGGGCCGGGCGTGGTGCTGCTGGCCAGCGCCTCGTACCAGGGCATGCTGGACCGCATCGCGCCCTATATGGACCGCGGCGGCAAGGCCCTGCTGCCGCTCCCGACCCCGGTGCTGTACCAGCGCTCGGCCGCCGCCGGCGGCTGAGGGCGCGCGATGGCGGTGACGGCGCATGATCTTGGAGGCCTTCGGATGTCGGGACCTCGGATCGGCTCGAACGCCAGGGCAGCCGCCGTCGCTCACTGCGTCGGCGGTCGGAAATCCTGATCGACGGCGGCTTCCGTCGACGGCACGCGAATGACGACGTTGCTGTGGTTCGTGCCTTCGTGGCACGCATTGCAGCCGTCGGTGAGATCGGAATAGGCCTTGTCGAAGGCGGCGGCGTCATGCGCCTTTGCTGCGGCCGCGAGATCCCGCAATGGCTGTTCCGTCACCGAGGCGATCATGTCCTGCAACGGGATGTCGCCGATGGTCGGGTGGGCGCGTCCGACGCGGCCGAAAGCGCCCGAAAGATTGCCGGCCTCATAGGCCGCATAATCCCAGTTGCCGGCCTGGCGGGCGAGCCAGAGATTGCGGTGCCGCGGCTGGATGATCGTGAGCATCAGGTCGCTGACGCTCGCCTGGTACGCCGGTGCGGTCGGCGCCGCCTGGCCTTGTGCGCCGCCCGCGACAGCGGCGGCAATCGCGCAGGCGAAGATTGACAGCGATGCAAGTCCAAGCACTTTCCGCGCCGATGACATGAGCTCGTCGCTCCTCGATGATGCCGAAGCAAGGAATTGTCCGAGCGTGACGGGCCCGGTTCACCGAAAAGCAGACGCCATTCCAGCGACGGTTGCCACTATACTGACGATGACTGGTGGGCATACGTGGTGGTGGGGCAGGTATCCGTGAGTATAGTGTCGAAATTCGATGGCAGTGCTGGACTGCACCCCTGGACTGAGTCAGAAGAGTCAGGGTGGCATGCTATGTCGCCGCGTCCCGCTCAGTCGCGGGATGGACCGGGGCGGCAAGGCCCTGCTGCCGCTCCCGACCCTGGTGCTGTGCCCGCGCTCGGCCGGCGCCGGCGGCTGAGAGCGCGCCGTCACGTCCTTGACGTCGGCCGATCCCGGCGCATGTCATTGGCATGACATCCCTCATCCGCCTGGCGGTCTTCGCCGGCGCGATTCTGGCCATCGCACCGGTGGCCAGCGCGCAATGCGTCGTGGACCCGAATGCCGTCGACACCGCCGGCGCGCCCTGCGTCGGCGGGACGGCCGGCGGGTCGCCTCCGGTGGTCCGCAATCAGCGGCCGGCTGTTCAGGACATCAAGCCCGCCCAGAGGCCGGCCGCGACCAGGCCGGCCGTGGTCCCCGCGCCGGCCAGGCCCAAGCCGGGCAACCTCAGCCCCCCGAGCCTCGCGCCCCCGCCCGCGCTGAAGCCATGATCCGACCGCCGCACAGGGTCTGAACCCGCGCTTCCGTCACCATGTCCCCACCCACTTCATCGATGTGTCGTAACCGCCCCGCCGCAGCCCCTCGACGGCATAGCGCAGGGCGTCGACGGCGTGGTTCTCGCGGTCCTCCAGCTCGGCCAGGATCACGCCGGTCTTCGGGTCGGTGCGGTAGCTGTACAGCGCCAGCTCGTCGATCAGGTGGCGGCAGCGCGGATGCACCAGGATGTCGTGCGCCTTCAGGAACTCGACCCCCTCCTTGACCGACCCCGCCCCCTTGGTCGCCCCGACCATGGCCCCGAAGCCGTTGCGCTGCATGTAGCTGATGGTCTCCGGCCGGGCGCCGTCGGCGAGGATCTGCCCGCGCCGCGACCCCGGCACGGTGTCGAACAGCGCCGGCGTGCGGTCGATCTCGCAGCCGACCTGATAGGCCTCGTGGTCGACGAACAGCGTCCGGCCCGCCACGAAGCAGCGCACCAGCACCGTCGGGTCGCGGGCGAAGCCCCAGTCCGCACCGAACAGGAAGCGCGCGTCGGCCGGCGTCTCGAACGCCTCCACCTTCCAGTTCTTGAACACCCGCGCCTCGCTGAAGGTCTGATAGCCGCCGAGCCAGACATGCTGGTGCTTGTCGGCGTCGCGCGCCCGGTCCCACTCCATCTCCGCCTGCAGCACCTCCGGAAAATGCGGGTTCTCCGTCCAGTTGGCCCGCACCACCGCGGCATCGGGCGGCGGCGTCCCGTCGCGGAACAGCGCGTCGACCGGGTCGTCCGGCCGGGTCGGGTTCCAGGAGAACCACAGCTCCGATCCGGTCTTGCGGATGGTGGGCCGCAGCAGGTCCAGGCTGCGGATCGACAGCGCCTGCGCCTCCTCGACCCAGGCGATGTCATAGCCTTCCAGCGACTTGATGCTCTCGGCCGTGTGGTTCTGCATGCCCTGGAAGATGATCCGGCCGCCGCGGGGTGTCACGATGCGGTCGGCCTGCACCCGGAAGGCCGCGCCGACGCCCAGCGCCTGGATCTTGTCCTCGATCAGCCGCTTGACCGACTGGTCCAGCGAGCGCTGCACCTCGCGGATGCACACCGCCCGCACCGGCGCCGCCTCGACGCAGCGCCGCACCAGCAGCTCGGCGAAGGCGTGCGACTTGCCGGAGCCGCGGCCGCCATAGGCGCCCTTGTAGCGCGACCGCTCCAGCAGCGGATCGAAGACGGGCGCGAGACCGGGCGGGGGCAGGGTGATCGCCGTCGGTGCCGGCATCGCGTCCAGCATCCCCTCCGGGAACAGTCCGTCCTCGGTCAGCCCCTGGTCGCGGCAGAATTCCCGGAACGCCTGTTGCAGGTTCGGCAGCCAGCGGGCGGCACGGCCCTTGACCGCGCCGGGGCGAAGGCACTCTGCGGCCGCGTCGATCAGCTTGCGCACCGCGTCCTCGTGCGGGGCCGGCCCCTTCTCCTGCCGTCGCCGCACGATCTCCTCGAAGCAGGCAAGCAGGATTCCAGGCTTGGTCATCAGCGCGACGCCCTGCTGACCGGCGTTGCTCCCCCGGTAGCCGACATGCTCGGCGGCGAGAGTGGCGTCGCCGAAGCGCGTGAGGTGCTGCGCGAACCGGCGCCAGCTCGGCTTGACCCAGATGACCCATGGTGCGATCGCCGTCATTCTCGACCTCGCATGAAAAAGCCCGCCGCGGCGGGGCCGGGCGGGCGCAACTCTTCGACTGTGCCTGAACTATGCGGCGCGACGTGCCGTCATGTCAAGAACAAAAACAGAACATCAACGGAAGGCCGGCTCCGAAGCCGTCAGAGCCTGTTTGGAAATGCGCTGGTGTGAGTCGGATGGCGGTGGTTTCGAGAACCGGCGCGCAGCGGACGTTTGGGTCCGTGAGCACCGGAAGCGCAGAAACCGCCGTCAGACGGCCGCACCAGTAGCATTTACAGACGGGCTCTCAGGCCGAGCCCCCGGATGCGATCCCCTGGCGGGGCCGGAGATGTCCGAAGCGCCATCCATTGCCTCTCCGCGGCATCGGGGTGTTGCGGACGGCCGGGACTGCGGTAGCGTGGGCGCCGGTGGCGGCGGGGATGGCGGCGATGGCGACGGATGCGGATCTGCGGGAGAAGCTTCGCAAGATCGAGGCGCTGCATGCCGGCGCCGGAACGGCGGGGGAGCGGCTGGCGGCGGAGGCGGCGCTGGAGCGGATTCGGGCGCGGCTGCGGCAGCAGCAGGCCAGGGATCCGGCGGTGGAGACAAAGGTCACGCTGGCCGATCAATGGTCGCGACAGCTGTTCGTGGCGTTGTGCCGGCGCTACGGGCTGCAGCCGTTCCGCTACCGGCGGCAGCGGCGGACGACGGTGATGGTGCGGGCGCCGCAACGCTTCTTCGACCAGATCCTGTGGCCGGAGTTCCAGGAGCTGAACATCGAGCTGACCCGCTATCTGCACGCGGTGACGCTGCGGGTGATCCGGACCGAGATCCACGCCGACGCGGCCGAGGCACCGGAGGTCGCCGAGCCGCGGCCGGCGAGGTGATCCGAAGCTGCAGGACTGACGCCCCGCTGAGGGCCGCTGCCGCCGCAATCCTCGTCACCGTAATCCCAAAGCCGTCATGGCGAGCCCCGCCCTTTGCACTTGATGGGGGGCGTGGCCATCCAGGCGGCACCGACCCCCTCGCGCCTGCCGAGGGATCGCGCAACAGGCCCGCTCAGTCGCGGGATGTCGCCGAGGGCCGACCCGCCTCCCGGTCTTCGGCGGCGGCTTCCTTGGCCCGGATCGCGCTCAGCGCCGATGCGACCAGCCCGGTCGGTATGGCGATGATGCCCAGCGCCACGAACAGCATCAGCACGGTGAACAGCCTGCCGACGGGCGTCACCGGATAGATGTCGCCGTAGCCGACCGTGGTCAGCGTCACCGCGGCCCACCACATCGCGTCGAGCACCGATGTGAAGGCCTCGGGCTGGGCCTCGTGCTCGAACTGGTGGATGACGAGCGCGCAGACATAGAGGACGACGACCGCCGCCACGCCGAAGACGACGACCTCCTCCTTGACGACGCGCCAGGCGGAGACGAGGCGGTCGATGGCGCTGTTGTAGCGGGCCAGCTTCAACAGCTGGACCAGGCGCAGCAGCCGCAGCGCCCGGACGGCGCGGAGGTCGATGCCGATGCCGGCGAAGACGAGGCCGATAAAGAAGGGGGCGATCGCCAGAAGGTCGACGATGCCGAAGAAGCTCCGCGCATAGGCGCCCGGGGCGGGGGCGGTGGCGAGGCGCAGGGCGTATTCGATCGTGAACGCCGCGACGACGGCGATCTCCGAGGCGAACAGCACCGTCCTGGCCCAGCCCGGCAGGTCGGGCAGGGTCTCGACCCCCATCGACAGGGCGGAATAGAGGATCAGCGCGTGGAGGCCCAGCTCGACCCGATGCCCCAGCCCGGGATGCCGGCCGTCGAGGGCGGTTGCCACCTGCTTCCTCCAGTCCATGATCGCCTCCGAGTGGTTCCTTGCGCCTGGGACGCCGCCTGGGTTCGGCCGCCCGCGGGCAGCGTCTGATCGACGAAATACCCGCTCATCTGGCTTCGAATACGTCAGCGTATATCCCTTCGATTCTTTCGGCCTCTTCATCCGTAAGCGCGGCAAACTCGCCGTGGCGCGCTCGCCTGGAGAGCATGCCTCCATTCTGAGAGAGGAACGCTCGCAGAAGCTCCACTTGAGCGCTTGGCATGTCGACGATGGATTGCACTTCGTTTGTGAATGTTTCGTACGCCTCCAGGAAGGCAACCTCTTCAGGAAGGTCCTTTTCGACCGTCTGGCTGACGCAGTCGTAGAGAAATTCCGCATGCGCCGTCGCGTCGAAGTAGCGATAGAAATCGGCTGTCTCGCTCAGAACCTCGACGTTACCCTTCGGCGTCGGCCGCCAGGCGATCAACGGTAGAATTTCAGCAGCATAGCTCTCCAGAACCGCTTGATACTCCGATATCCGCCGTTCGATCGCGCTGCTGATCGGGAATGGCACTCCAGGAGGATTGTAATGGGCTCGGGCGAGAACGTGGTGGAGGAGCCATCGGTGCAGTCGTCCGTTACCGTCGACAAAGGGATGCGCATAGACGAACCCAAAGCCCAAGCTGGCCGCGGCGATGACGGGATCCAGCCCTCCGGGAATTGCCCGTTGCTCGAAATCGACCATGCCTCGAATGAGGTCCGGGAGATCTTGATGGCGGGCACTGATGTGGTCCGGCACCGGTTCGCCGGTCTGCCGGTCATGCACCCCTACGAAGCCGCCTTCGTCACGCAATCCCAACGTCACGAAACGAGCATCGCCGATGACGATCTTCTGCAGACGTTCCAGTTCCTCGAGACTCAGCGTCCGCACGCCCGCCTGACCGATGGCCTGTGCCCAGCGGGTTGCCCGGTCGCCGGACACGCGCTCCTTTTCGATGGCGAAGGAGGACTTGGAATCCTTTACCAGCAGAAAGGCCGCGGCGCGCGCGACCAGGTCCTTGCGCGTTCGTCCGATGACCTCTCGTGCCCTTTCGTCCAGGCGGCTGGCGCCGAGGACTTGCAGGGTGCCTGAGCGTCGAACGAGGGGACAGAACCTGCGGGTGCCCGGAAGATTGTTCAGGACCTTGTGCCGCGTCGATGGCAGGCCGATGCCGAGCCCGTACTGAATATCGGGATCAACGACAGGGATGGCCCGCACCTTGCCGGGATCCGGCACATCGAGTTGACTCTCGGTCAACCATTCGTAGAGGAACCATAGTCTTCGAGCGAAACCGCCGGTCGGCGTGGCGCGCACGATGGCGGCGATGTCGTCCGGTTCGATCTGCCGGAACAGTGCGGCAAGCACACCGAGATCGACACCTTCCCAGCGAAGCGCGAACTGGAGCTGGCCGGCGAGGGTCTGCTCAGGCCGGTGCCGAGGGGTCAGCATCAGCCAATCCGGCGTGGAGGATGGGTGGTGCCGAAGGGCCAGGGCCGTCAGGCGTGGCGGCAGCGCTGCCTTCAGGCCATGGCGCGCAACCACGGCGGCGTACCCGGCAGGCACGCCGCGTTCGGGAAGGACCCGGCCGGCAAAGTCGCCGACAGGGAGGCTTGGCCATTCGCCCGGGCGGGGCTCGTCTGCTACCGTCAAAGACTATGCGTCCACGATCTGCGGATTGTATTCACCGACTGCGAAAATCTATCACCGCTAACCGATTTTTGCGAGATCTTTTCACGAAAAATGGAATGCGACTTCCCGTCGCGAATCCCAAAGCCGTCATGGCGAGCCCCGAAGGGGCGTGGCCATCCAGTGGCACCGAGGTGGACTGCACCCCTGGACTGAGACAGAAGAATTAGGGTGACATGGGCGATCGGAGGGCGAATGCCCGTCACGCCCTGCGGCTGGGCTGCCAGCTGGACCCGGCGAGCGTCGTCGTCACGAACAGCGGCCTCGAAACCGGTCCCGGATCGCGGAAGGGGATGTGACATGGTGGAGTCCGATCGGATCGACAAGCTGATCGCAGCCGTGCCCCCCGCCTTGGCGCTTCGCGCCGGGCTGGACCTTGGCATCTTCACCCGGCTCGGTGGCGGCGCGGCGACTGCCGACAGCCTTGGGGCCGCGCTCGAAGTCGAGCCCGATCGTCTGTCGCGGCTCCTCTACGCGCTCGCCAGCATCGGTCTCCTCGAAGTCGAGGATGGTCGATTTCGCAACGGAGCCGAAGCGTCGGCCTTCCTCGACGCGTCCAAGCCGACCTATCGCGGCGGCGATCATGCGCTGCTGCGCGAGCTCTGGGGAGCCGACCTGCTGACCGCAGAGTCGCTGCGGCAGAACCGGCCGGCTGCGCTGCACGACTTTGCCGAAGCGGGGCCCGAGGCCGCGGCCGCCTTCAGCCGCATGCTCGCACCGGGCGGGGTGATTTTCGGCCGACACCTGGCCCGGGAGATGGACCTCTCGGCGATCGGTTCGGTGATCGACATCGGCGGGGGCGCCGGAACCATTCTCGTCGGACTTCGCGAGCGGCGGCCGCAGATTGCGGCGACGCTGATGGAGCTCCCGACGGTCGCAGCGGTCGCGCCGGATATCCTGTCGGAATACGGTGCCGACGACGTGGTTGTCGAAGCGGGGGACATCACTGTCGCGCCATCGATCGGTCGGCACGATCTGGCGATCCTGAAGGCCGTCGTCCAGGTCCTTCCGCCGGACCAGGCGCGCCGTTCGATCCTGAACGCGGCGCGTTGCCTCACACCCGGAGGCGAGATCGCCATTGCGGGGTGGGGTGTCGTCGATGACGACCGCCTCGGCCCGCCTGAGGGTGTCTTTCTGAATCTCACCTTCCTGAACCTCTATCGCCACGGCGAATCGTACACGGAAGGTCAGTATCGCGCGTGGATGACCGAGGCTGGATTCCGGGATATCACCAGGTCGCGCCTGACGGACGGCAGCACGTTGTTTCGTGCGCGCCTCACGGGCTGATCGTGGCTGGATGGCTGGTGGAGTGGACCCCTGGAGTGAGACGGGTCGTTCCAACGAGGGCACAAGCCGCTAAATGTGCACTGTCAGAGCGCCGGGAGACCGGCAAGGAGTAGGTGGTGGAAGTCCACTGCGATGAAGGAGTAGCGATCCGCATCGGCCCCGAGCCGTGCGTCGTTGCCCGTGAGGGCAGGGGCGAAGCGTC
>NZ_JBQJIK010000210.1:0-516 GCF_052078665.1 Inquilinus sp. CA228
CGCCGCCCTGCTCGGCCGGCGCCTGGCGCAGCAGGGCGGCGCCGCGCTGATCGTCGATTACGGCCCGGCCCGCAGCGCGCCCGGCGACAGTTTTCAGGCGATGCGGCGCCACGCCTTCGCCGACCCGCTGGAGGCGCCGGGCGAAGCCGACCTGACCGCCCATGTCGATTTCCAGGCCCTGGCCCAGGCCGCAGCCGGCGCCACGTCCTACGGCCCGGTGACCCAGGGCGCGTTCCTGGAGGCGCTGGGGCTGCGCGCCCGGGCGGCGCAGTTGCAGACCGCCTCCCCGGCCCGCGCCGCCGAGATCGACGCCGCGGTCGAACGCCTGGCCGGGCCGGAGCAGATGGGCACGCTGTTCAAGGCCCTGGCGCTGACCGCCCCCGGCCTCGGCGCGCCGGCCGGGTTTCCCTGACCCAGCCGGCAATGGTATTCCGGTCCCGTCCGAATCGGCCGGAGCCCGCCCCGTGATCACCGTCGACGCCCTCGCCCTGCCCGGCATCGGCCATGGCTTCTTCC
>NZ_JBQJIK010000211.1:0-515 GCF_052078665.1 Inquilinus sp. CA228
GCGACACCCTGACCGGCGTCGAGAACGTCAACGGCAGCCAGCTCGCCGACACCCTGACCGGCAACGCCGGCGCCAACGCGCTGGCCGGGTATGGCGGCAACGACATCCTCATCGGTGGTGCCGGCGCGGACGCGCTCGACGGCAGTGTCGGCACCGACACCGCCTCCTACGCCGGCAGCGGCGTGGGCGTGACGGTCAACCTGACCAGCGGGACCGGCACCGGCGGCGACGCCCAGGGCGACACGTTCGCCGGCATCGAGAACGTCACCGGCTCGACCGGCGCCGACACCATCACCGGCAACGGCTCGTCGAACGTCCTGGACGGCGGGACCGGCAAGGACACCATGACCGGGCTGGGCGGCGCCGACCGCTTCGTCTTCTCCGCCACGGCGCACAGCGCGGTCGGGGCCAATGCCGACCGGATCACCGATTTCAGCCATGCCCAGGGGGATCGGATCGACCTGGCGGCGATCGACGCCAACGCCGGCGCCGCCGGCGACCAGGCCTTCAGCTTC
>NZ_JBQJIK010000212.1:0-511 GCF_052078665.1 Inquilinus sp. CA228
CGCCCCTGCCCTCACGGGCAACGACGCACGGCTCGGGGCCGATGCGGATCGCTACTCCTTCATCGCAGTGGACTTCCACCACCTACTCCTTGCCGGTCTCCCGGCGCTCTGACAGTGCACAAATTGGGTGCCGATGCTCGAGCTGAAATGGCCTTCGCAGGGAGGGGGCATGGCTCGGCTGGCGCGTGCGGTGTTTCCGGGGCTTCCGCACCATGTCACCCAGCGCGGCAACGGCCGGGGGCAGACCTTTTTCTGCGACGCCGACTACGCGCTCTACCGGGACCTGCTCGGCACCCACTGCGCGGCGGCGGGCGTCGAGGTCTGGTCCTGGGTGCTGATGCCGAACCACGTCCATCTGATCCTGGTGCCGGACGATCCGCGTTCAATTCGGATCGCGGTAGGGACGCCCATTGCTGGGCGCCCCCCGCACAGATCCGTACGTGCCCGATTAAGGCATACGGCTCCTACCTTGGGTGTTTGACGGCGAAGCGAGCTTGCGGCCAGGGGTGAA